>CAZYYK010000042.1:0-14432 GCA_964651135.1 uncultured Gammaproteobacteria bacterium
GCCTAAGTGCGCGGGTGTTGTATTCATAGCCGAACATGTCGGGGAAATTTGAGGTTGTTTTCGAGTTTCTCATATCAAATGATAAGTCACCGTATAACCTGTAATTATCTGTTTGTATAAAGCGCCTTGAAACCGTTGCAAAGAAGTTGTGAGATTGACCTTCAACGCCCAAAAAACTGTAATCTGAGCCGAAATCCGGTTTAACGCTTGAGAATGTGTAGCCTAAATTTAATTTTGTTTCGTTTTTAGCAATAGGTACTGAATAAAAAACACCTTGTGCCACTGTGTGCCTTGCCAAGGTTGTTGTTGATAAGATTTTATCACCGAAGCCCGTTAAATTGTACATGCCGGCAAATATTACCGCACGGTTTAAACCAACTTCAGAACGCCCCTGGTTGTCAAACCTGAGGTCAAGATCAATAGGAAACCTGTCTTTAACCCCAAGGTCAATATCAGTATAGGCAAAGCTTTCTTCGTTGTCTTGAAGGGATATGGCGCCTTTCATATAACCGGTAGAGTTAATTTCCTGCAAGGCCTCTTGAATATCTTTTACGTTAAGAACGTTTCCTGAAACAATTTTATTATCTTGCAACTGCTGCTTAACAATAAATTTATCTCTTGCCCATTTATTGCCCTCAAGGGTGATGTTGCCATATTTACCTTCGGTAATTATTACTTCTATGTTGCCGTCTTGAATTCTTTGCGGCGGAAGGTAAGCAATTGATGAGATATAGCCTTTTTGCTGATAGTAATCGGTAATTAAATTACAAAAAGTGATAAGTTCGTTAATTGTAACCTCTGTACCGACCTTATCACACATTAAGTGTAGTAATTCTTCATCTGAAAAAACCGTATTACCCTTAAAAGCAACTGAATTTAAAATAAAACTTACTTCCTTATTGGGTAATTTGTCCATTTCATCGTTAAGAAGCTTTTTTTGCACTTCAATTTGTTCTTTTTCTTTTGCCTCTTTTTCCCTGTCGCTCTTCGATTTTGCTTCGTAATCCCTAATCTGCATTAAGTTTGTGTGGTCAATAACGCCGGGGTCATAACCGCCCACACCGGTGTAAGGGTTTATCTGAGCAAAAGCCGGCATGCCGCTGAAGAATGCAAATAAAACCAATATTATAGCGCTATTCTTAAAAATCTTGTTCATATTTTATCTCATTTCCCCTTCATTGTGTTTGCCAATTAATTAATATTCTAAAACAATAATTGAAAATAAGCAATGCCCTAATTTTAGTATTTATAAATTATAAAAAAATAATTGCTTGCCTTAGAATATTTTATTGTCTATAATAAAGTATGGCAAATACTAAAATTAGACAAGTCATGAAATGTAAATTTATGTAAACAATTGGGCAAATTTTTGTATTTACAATTTTTTATATAAATATATATATAAATAGGCACATTTTAATTTTAATCCCTGAAAAATCAGAAGAAAGGACAAAAAGTGAAAAGATATTTATTAGTAGTCGTACTATTGTTATTTGCGGTATGTACTCTGAACGCACCGTCTTATGCTGATATTGCAGCTAATACATTACCCAGCTTAAACGCTGCTATTAACGGTAAAGTTGACAATATTACAAGCGGCGGCACTACAACAGGTTTGAACGTTACAACACAAGGCGGCACAGGCGCTGTCGGCCAGTTTGACTGGAATACATTTGATGTCGGCAAAGACATGACCGTAAACTGGGCTTTTACTGCGCATTCTCAAACTGCCTTAAACAGGGTTTTGAGCAATAATTTATCTCAAATTTACGGTAAATTAACAAGCACTTGCGCTGTGGGTAATTGCTCTTACGGTGATACAAGCAAAGTTATTTTAATCAACCCCAACGGTTTGTTGTTCGGTAACGGTTCACAAGTTAACATCAACTCTTTTACGGCATCCACATTTGATGCGGTTGGCGCCAAAAATATTAAAGACTTGGGTTCAGGCCATGACGCATACGCCGCAGGGCTTAAGGGCAAATTCGGCCCCAATGTGGCAATAAGATTCCAAGGCAGCACAAGCGCCCCCGGCAACACGGTAAAGCTTGAAGGCTCCACTTGGAATATTGATAAATCGGCAGCCATTGTTGCTAAAGATATTGTAGTTTATAAAGATTCTTTAATTTCAACAAGCTTGAAACCGAATTATAATTCCGGCAGCGGAGACCAAAGTTACAGCAACGTTAAATTGGTAACTTCCAACGGCGTTGACTTCACATATTTGGCGCATGGGTACATTGCAAACGATACAAATGTATTGGCAGGACTTGACGGTGTAGATTACACGATGCAAATAGGCAGCGATAATCCCGCTGTTGACACGGCAGGTCATGGAGCAGGCGCAAAATATGATGCAAAAATTTCTTCAGGCAACGTTTTTGCTTACAACGGAGGCAAAACCGCCGGTTCTAACATTACCGTTAAAAAGGCGGCAATTAAAGGTACTAAATTAATTAACTATGCAAACGGCGACATTCTACTTGTTGCAGAAGGCCAGGTTAATGTTGATGATTCTAATTTCACAACCGTAAACACATACAAAGCTTCTGACCCTTCTGTTAACACTTATGATGCTATAGGCGGCAATATTCAAATTTCCGGTAAAAAAGGTGTTAGCGTTGAAGATTCACTAATGTCTACGGCACATTCCACAAAAGACAGCACTTCAACAGGCGATATACTTTTATATGCACAAAATTCCGGCGATGTTAATATAGCGGCTTCTACATTAAATGCACAAGGGCATGTACTATTAGAAGCTGACCAAGGCAAGGTAAAGTTATCAAACGGAGCGAATATCCAAGCAGAAAACAAAACTGTTCCGGCTAACCTTAAAAACCTTGAAATTTACGGCAAAAACGGTATAACGGCCGCAAATTCCAACCTATACGCTTCAAAAAATGCAATACTAAGTTCAACAAACGGTGATATTGCCGTTACAGACAGTTTGGCTTATGCAGGCAACAACTTAAATTTATACGCTAACAACACTTTAGTTGAAAATTCGGCACTAAGCTATAATAACTTAAACCTATACAACGGTTCTCAAGTTAATAATGTTACATTCAAAGGCAAAACAACTCTGCAAGACAGAGATTCAACAAACGGTTTAGTTGTTAACACAAACGGCAACCTTACCGTTGATAATAACGAATTAAAAACAAGAACTCCGGGCCAAGCTTATACCAGTGCCCAAAATCAAACAAAAATCACTTTGAATTCAGCTAAAAACATAACAGTTAAAAACGCATCAAGCGTTAAATCCGCAGGCGAAATCACAATGAACGCTAACGGCGGCGATGTTACGGTTGTTGATTCAACAGTTGCTTCAACAGGTTCTAACGTAAATCTTAATGCTACCAAAAACAATAACGTTACAAATTCAACCATTGAAGCAGCCCTTAACAACAACTTAACTGCACCCACAGCAAACAATGTTACAAACTCCAAACTTACTGCAACAAAGAACAACGTTCTAAGTGCAGCTGCGGCAAACATTGAATGTTCTGAATTAACAGCAGACAACAATGATGTTAAAGCAACAGCAGGCAACATTGTTGTGGCAAACTCAAAAGTTACGGCTGCAAAAAATAACACACTTACTGCAAGCAATAACTTTACATCAACAAACTCAATTTTAACTGCCAAAGCAAACGCAATAACTGCAACAGCAGGTGCGGCAGCGTTTACAAACTCTAAATTAATTGCAACAGATACGAATACAGTTAAAGCAAGCGGCAACGTTACATTTAAATATGACAATACACTAAACAAAAAATGTACCGGTGTTGGCTGCGACGGCCCTGTTGCGAACGAAGTTACAGGCGGTTCAAATACAATAACTTCAACAGGCGGCAACGTTGAAATTTCTAACACACCCGTAACTGCAACAGTTGGCAGCAACACAATTACAGCTGATTTGGGCGATGTTAAAATTAAAGACTCAACCCTTGACGCTAAAGTTGACAACAACATAAAAGGCAACAACGTTGACATTGAATGTTCAGACCTTATTGCAACAAACAACAAGTCTGAAGCCGTAAAAGGAAACCAAACCGTTACAAATACAAACGCTACGGCAACAAACAACAACACATTCAGCGCAAGAGACAATTACACAACAGTAAATTCAATCTATACAGCTAAAAATAACATAATCACAGCCACAACAGGCAAAATTGATGCTACAAACGTTAAAATTGCCGCAACAGGCAAAAACACAATAACAGCCAAAGGCAACGTTACATTTGATTACGACAAATCGTTAAACAAACAATGTACCGGTGCAGGATGCGACGGCCCTGTTGGAACAGAACTTAAGGGCAATAACGATATTACATCTACTGACGGTGATACAACAATGACAGGTAAATTAACACCTAACGATCCTACAAAACCCGAAGACACCAAAACAACAATCACAGCAGGCGGCGATGTTAAAACCAAAGCAAGAGTTGTATACGATGACCTATACGACAAAACAGGTACAATCATAGGCGAAGGCCCTCTTGACACTCAAGGCACTAAGCTTGTTATTAATACAAAAGGCAATGTAAACTTGGTACTAACAAATACAGACAACGTAAAAGCGGGTCTTGAAATTGCAAACCCAAGCACAACGCCTGCAACCAAAAAGAACAAAATCGAAATCATTGCACAAGACGGCACGCTTGCAATATCCAGAATGGTTACGGATGACTTATTCATCCACCAGCCGAACTATCACTTGGCAGGCCAAACAGTTCTAACTCCAGCCGATAAAGCCGTAGATTCATACGCACCTACAAACTCGGTAGGACATCAATCAGCTCCGGGCGTTGAAGCAGATATGGCAGGCAGAGCATACATTGAAGTTAGACACGGCTTCAACCAAGACTACGAACCTTCCAAAGTAGAGCAAAGCGGAATATACCAAGCAAGCTTTAACGAAACAAACGTAGGCGGCGTAATCGGGTATGACAAACACTTCATCAACCTTCCCGATGGCGACAGCACAGCAGTTAAAGGCGAATTCGTTCTATCATACTCTAAACCCTACGAATGCGATCCGCTTCCGCCGGTAGAGCCTGATTTGTCAGACGAAATAGGCAAAGTAACAATTCCTTTGGAAGCTGATATCTACCAACAAGGCACAATTACCAACAACTTAACAGACCCTTCAGCAGGCATGATAGCAGCAGCGGCGTCAATCGTGATAGAAGACGAAGAACAAGAACAATCAGACTATTAGAAATCAATATATAAATCAAGAAAATGCAGGGTATGCATACCCTGCATTTTTTGTTGTATAATTAAAAAATAAGGATAAAAATATGAAGACAAAACAAGCTTTCTTAATTCTTTTTGCGGCGGTTTTAGCGGCGTTTTTATTAATGCAGCGGGCTTATGCCAATATCAGCATTATAGGCATAAACAATGAACCTATGGGTGAGAAGGCCGATGTTTTGGAAAAAACCATTATGCAAAATCCGCAGGATACAACCAGCATAGAAAAATATATAAAACTTCTTTCTGTGCGCTCCTTATACTACACAAAAGCCAAAAAAGACCTGGGAAGTTCTTCTGACGATTTAAGAACAATTCTTTATTTTTTGAGCAGCAATAAAACTTCTGAAAGGTACAAAGAATACCGAACAAAGCTTGATAAAAATTTAACGGAAATGAAATATTTTCCTACCGACAGTGATAAATTAGAACTTGCTAAAACGCTTTATCTGGAAGGCAAATATTTTGCGGCCGCATGGGAATTTGAGCAAATAGCGCTATCGGGCTATGAGCCTGCCACCTGCTATGAATATCTGGGGGATATATACCAAAAACTTTCCCAAAACAAAAAAGCTTTGGAATATTACGCTAAGTCTTTAGAAAAAGCGCCCAAAAATGCGGAAGTTTTGTATAAACTTGCGCAACTTTATGAAAAAACAGGCGATAACCACTTTGCAAAAGAAAAATATTATCAAGCAGTGCTTTATACGCAGGATTCGGCAATTTTAAATTGCATAATTGATATTTTTGCAAAAAAAATAGCCCAAAACCCCAAAGATACCAAAAATTATGAAATTATAAGCCTTGCGTATTCAAAAACCCACAACTACAAGCAAGCCTATGAATTTTTAAATAAAGCAACAGCGCTTGACCCCAACGACATATTTTTACAGTATTCCCTGGGCGACCTTTTATACCAAATGGGCGATTACCAAAGGGCGCTTGAAATATCCGACCGAATTTTGCAGACAAACAAATACGACACTCAAATAAGAATTGCAAAAGGCAAATTCCTGGCGGCTTTGGGCAAAACACAAGAAGCCATTAAGGAATTTCAAGTTGTTCTTTTAATTTATCCCGATTCCATGCAGGCAAAATACGGCATTTACAAAACCCTTAAGGGCAAAGCTTCTTTGGATGAAATCATACAGCAGTTCTACCCTTTGGATACGCCAAACACTGCCAATTCTGAATTTTATTATAATTTCGGCAATTTTTTGGCGGATGCCAATGACAACGACGGCGCTGTAACCTTTTATAACAAAGCAATAGAGGCTGACCCCAAAAATTTGAACGCTTATTTGGCGCTTTATAAAATGTATGAAGTAAGCGCAAAACCTGCCAAATGCACCTGAAATTAAGGAATTATATGCCTCTATCAATTCTCATGCTTCCAATAAAAAAAGCGAACTTGCCTTATCTTATGTTAAAAATAATGACTACACAAAGGCGATAGCGCTTTATGAACAAATTGAACCTAAAACTACGGACATATATTTTTCTATGGCAAATTGTTACAAGGTTTTAAAAGATTATAAAAAAGCCATTCAGACGCTTCAGAATGCCGCTAAAGCCGACCCTTCCAACTCAGATATATATTATGCCCTGGCGGTGTTTTATCTTGACCAGAACAGCCCTCAAACCGCTAAAAGCTATTTAAAAAAAGCAATTTCCTTAAATAAAGAAAACCTCAAGGCAGTTAAACTTTTAAGCTTTTTGGATAAAAAAGAAATTAATGTGCTGCTGGACAATGCTTATGCCAGCTACGAAAAGGGCGAATACGCACAGGCTAAAGAGATTTTGACAAAAGCGATTGAAGAATTTCCCAATGCTCCGCAGATTTATTATTACAGAGGGCTTGTAAACGAAGCCCAAAAACGTTACGCGGAAGCGCTTAAAGATTACAGCCAGGTGACAAAGCTTGCCCCGAATTATGATATGGTTTATTATTCAATAGGCTCTTTGCTTGAAAGGTTAGGCAAGGAGCGCGAAGCACTTGAAGCCTATGAAAGGTTTTTGTCGGGCGATGTACGGGATAAAGCGCTTGTTAAAGAAGTGCAGGATAAGGTTATCAAGCTTGGCGACAAATATTACTAAATAGTTTGCTTGGTTTTGTTTTTAAATTTGGTGGTAGAGCCCTGGAATATCAATTCACACCCGCCCGTTGGGCCGTTTCTTTGTTTTGCCACCATAATTTGCGCCTTGTTTTTAATTTCCGGATTTTCTTTGTCATAATATTCTTCTCTGTAAATAAACATTACAACATCGGCATCTTGTTCAATTGCGCCGGATTCCCTTAAATCTGAAAGCATAGGATGTTTGTCTGAGCGCTCTTCCACTTTTCTTGATAGCTGGGAAAGCGCGATAATAGGCACATCCAACTCACGCGCCAATGATTTCAACCCGCGCGAAATAGCAGAAATTTGCTGAATTCTGTCATTTGAGCTTCTGTCCTCAATCAGCTGCAAATAGTCCACTACAACAAGCGCTAAATCCGGACATTTAATTTTTAGCCTGCGGCATTTTGCCCTTATTTCCGACACACTCAAAGCGGGGCTGTCGTCAATGTGCAAGGGTGCTTCATGCAGGCTGTTCATAATGTTTGTAATTTTTTCCCATTCAGCAGGCTGAATTTCGCCCGTTCTCACCCTTTGCGCGTCAACTTCCGCCTCAGAACAAAGTATCCTTTGGGTAAGCTGCGTTCTTGACATTTCAAGAGAAAATATAGCAACAGGCTTTTTTTGCCTGATTGACACATTTTGCGCAATATTAAGCGCAAATGCCGTTTTCCCCATTGAAGGACGTGCCGCCAGAATAATCAAGTCTGATTTTTGAAAACCTGCGGTGATGGCATCCAAATCATAATATTTGGTTTCAACGCCTGTGCATGCGCCCTTGTTGTTGAAACGATACTCAATTTGATCAACCACTTCAACCAATAAATTTGTTAAGCGCACCATATCGTGTGAATTTTTTCTTTGGGAAATTTCGAAAATCATTTTTTCGGCATTTTCCAAAGACGCTTGTGCTTCGGGGTTTGCATAGGTTAATTCAATTATATTACTTCCGGCATTTATTAAATCTCTTTTTGTTGCGTTTTCCTGTATAATTTTTGTGTAATATTCAATGTTTGAAGTTAAAATCGTATCAATCATTAAATCATTCAAATATTCCGCTCCGCCTATTTTTTCAAGCTGACTTCTGGATTTTAGATAATCTGAAACAGTAAGCGCGTCTATGGGCTTGTTTTGATTGAAAAGTGTCAGCATTGCTTCGTAAACCATCCTGTTTACGGGCGAATAAAACGCTTCGGGGTTTATAATTTCAACAACACGGTTTATACTGTTGGAATTCATCAAAATAGAGCCCAAAACAGCTTCTTCGGCTTCAATGTTTTGCGGCGGCGTTTTGCTTAGTGCAATATTATTTGCCAACATCTTCCTTATCCCCTTTGCAACCATTATAAATTAAAAAGCCTTTCGATAGCAACTTTTGCAATAAATAAATTAATATTTCGCAATATTAATACTTTAGTAGGAAGAATTTATAACTTTTTTCCAATTCCCTAAAGCAGAAAAAATGCGTAAAATAACTTTGTAAACATAATCTAACAATTAACTGGTGATGGCAATACAAAATGGGTGATTTTTTCACCCTATTTTCATATCTTTTTATTTTATTAATTTATTTTTTTCAACAAGTTCGCGCAAGAGTATTTCTTTTCCCATAAAACCAAGCTCTTTGCGGCTTTGCAGCATTTGCTTGAAGGCTTTATTATTGTATATTTCATTTGCAATTTTTAAGAAATTTGAGGGGTTTTCTAAAAAGTCACCTTTGCCGCTTTCGTTCACCACTTTAACCGTGCAGAATTGCAGTTTTGTGACAAGCAGTTTTAATTTTGTTTTATCTTCGTTAACGCCGTAAGTGCTTAAAAATTTCAGGTAATCGTTCACATTTTGTTTTAGCAGAAGCAATAAATTTCCGCGGTAAGCCGCGTTAGAGCTTTGTTTTAGGGCATCTGTCAAAGTTGCATATTTTAAATCGAAAATTTCCTGCACCTGTTTAATTGTCATAGGCTGGTTTAAAAGCCCCGACACTATGTTCAAAATTCTTAAGATTTTTGCGGTTGTTTGCGAATCCAGCTGTGTTGCGGACTGCTCGTAAAAATTTTTCATGGTATTTTTATACAAAGCCCAAAACTGTACCATAGAGCCTGTTTTCAGCGCATTTTGATAAGCATTCAAAAAAGTTTGATCGTCACTTACAAGCGCCCTTAGGTAATAATAGTCAAAAATTGCCGCTCTTGAATTTGCAAGGTGCGGGTTTTGCTTTGAAATTTTATAGATTTGCCAGTCAATCTTGTTGAAAACAAGCGCTATTGCTTTCATTGAGGTATTTTGAACGGGCAATTTGTAATATTTTTCAATAGCATCGGACACTGCATAGGCTGAAATTTCCAAAGGGTTGCGCACGCCGTCTGTCTTATCCTCAAAAACGTGATAGGGGCTTGTTATATCTTTATTTGTTGAATATTTAACAATCCCGTTCAGGTATTTTTTGGCATCAAAGCCGTCTGCGTTAGTGTAATTTATGGCTCTTTGCCAAAAAGCCCTGTTAAATTCACCTCTGTGGGCAGAGTTCATCCAAAGTTTTTCGTAAGCATTTATGCCGATTACCTTACAAATTTGCGCCCCTTTTTCAAAGTGGTCAAGCTCATGCCTTATCGTCAAAGCAAGCACTTGAGGCGGCAAGTGGCCTGTAAGGCTGCTGTTTAGGGCCAATTCCCCTGATGCAAGGTTGAATGTTGCCTGTGTGTAATCTCCTGCAAACCCGCCGCTGTTTGCACTTTGGCTGAAATATTTGATTGTAATTAAATCCTTGGGATAACCCATATCGGTCAAAAACAGGCTCAAAATAATTTTGGGGTTATCAGAAGCGCTCCGCGGCAGTTTTGCAATTTTGTTTAATGTTGCCTGATTTACAACAGGCACAGGGGCACACAATGCGGCAATTTGCGAGTTTGCCGATATTGCAAGCAAGGCGGCAAAAACAAAAATAAAGACTTTTTTCAAAATTCCAGCCATAGAAGCATTATAACATGCAGTTGTTTTTTTATGCTAGAATTTACCTATGGCACTTAAAGTTAAAACAAAATGGGCATGCCAGAATTGCGGTTTTGAAAGCGCTTCTTACCTTGGGCGCTGCCCTTCGTGCAATGAGTTTTCAACGTTTTGCGAAGAAATAATTTCAAAAGATACATCGCAAAATGCTTCTTTAAGGGCGTCTTATGCGCCTGTCAGCCTTATTAATGAAATTGAAATAGATGAAAAAGCGCGTGTTTTAAGCGATTTTGAAGAACTGGACAGAGTTTTAGGCGGCGGCTTTGTGCAAGGTTCGGTTGTTTTGCTTGCGGGCGACCCGGGAATTGGCAAATCCACGCTTGTTTTGCAGGCATGTAAGAATATATGCAGGAAAAATAAAAAGGTGCTCTACATTTGTGCCGAAGAGAGCACAAGCCAGGTTAAATTACGCGCAAAACGCCTGGGGGTTGATGTTGACGGGCTATATGTAACATCGCAAAATTGCCTGGATGAAGCCATTGGCGTGCTTGATGAAATTAAGCCCGATTTTTTGATTGTGGATAGCATTCAGGCTGTTTTTTGCAACGATATTCAATCATCATCAGGCTCTGTTTCGCAAATTCGCGAATGCACAAATATTTTAATGCGGCAGGCAAAGCAAAAAAATATTACAACAATTGTTATAGGCCATGTTACAAAAGAGGGAAACATTGCAGGGCCAAAGGTTTTGGAGCATATGGTTGATTGCGTTATAAATTTTGAAGGCGACAGATACAAAACTTACAGGATTTTGCGCTGCATTAAGAACCGTTTCGGGCCCACAAGCGAAGTTGGCGTTTTCAATATGGAAGATGAGGGGCTTGTTGAAATTAAAAACCCGAGCGAACTTTTTTTAAGAGAAATTGGCCAGGAGCCCACATCGGGAAGCACGGTTATTGCCACTTTAGAGGGCACAAGGGTGCTTCTTCTTGAGCTTCAGGCGCTTGTTGGCACAACACCTTATCCAAACCCCAGGCGCGTTGCGCGCGGTGTTGAATATAACAGGCTTTTGCAGATTTTGGCGGTTTTGGAAAAGCGTGTGGGGTTGAATTTAAGCAAGCAGGATGTTTATGTGAATGTGATAGGCGGAATTGAAATTATAGAGCCTTCGGCGGATTTGGGCATAGCGCTTGCGGTTTTAACCTGTGCACGCGATGCAAAATTGCCGCATGATACGGTTATAATTGGCGAATTGGGGCTTAACGGGGAAATCCGCCCTGTTAATAATATTGAAGGTCGCTTAAAAGAAGCGCAAAAGCTGGGTTTTAAGCGTGCGATAATTCCAAAAACAAAAAATACAAAATTGGAAAAATTGGATATTGAAATTGTGCAGGCAGCAAAAATTTTAGACGCAATAAAGGCAATTTAATTACCACGGGTAATCATCCTTAATCTCCCACCCGTCACGCGCAATTTTGGCGGCGCAGCAATTGCCTAAGTTATCCTTACTGCATTTTGTCTTAATTGCCGAAGCTGATTCATTGTAGCCGTAAGGGTAAATTCCCTTATCTGTTCTTACAAAATAAAATAAATCCCGTCCGACCATATTTGGTTTTTTTGAGCCGTTTATATCAACAAAAATATTGTTGTTAGCAGCGGTTTCAACAACGACGTCACCCGTGTAAACAAAAAATGTATAAAGTACGCCGTCCTGATTGTAAAATGTTGTCCTGCTTGTTGGTTGGACTGCGTAAAGCGCAAGCCGCTCACCATTCAAATACAGATATGGGGTACTGTGTTCATATCCGCAATTTTGATAAGTTGTGCAAACTTTCGCTACCTTAAAATAAGGTTTCCAGTATTTGTTAAAATATTCCTCCGCACCTATGTTAATTGCCTTATCCCAGGTTTGATACATACCATTTTCAGCCTGTGAATTATTATATGCCTGGGTTAAGGTTGAATATGCTTTTTTAAGTTTTACAATTGTTTGTTGCTTTTGATAATTACGCACGACTGCAGGTATTGTAAGTGCTGCCACAGTGCCAATTATTGCAAGGGTTATAAGAACTTCAGCTAAAGTAAAACCTTTTTCACAGTTCATTTTTGCCATCTTTACCCCTTTACAATTGTTGTTAATAACTCAAATCTTGAATTATTACCAATTATATTAAAATATTTTAACTCAAAAGTCAATATAAGTTAAAATAAGAGACATTATGATAATTAATGAATTTAACGATTATTCGCTTGTAAAGCATTTGATATCGGAAGAATATATTTCGCAAACTGAATTGTGGAATAAGATGTGCGACAAAAGGGGCAAAAAAACGACGCTGGGCAATTTTTCAAAAAAGCTTAAGGAAGGGCATTTGCGCTTTCGCGACCTAAAAGATATGTGCGAAATTTTGGGCTATAACATAATTCTTGAAAAGAAAAAATAATTAGAAAATATTTTCTAAAATCTCTTTTGTGGAATGCGCTTTGTTGAGCGTATAAAAATGCAAACCCGAAGCGCCCGAATTTACAAGCTCTGCGCACTGCATTGTTGCAAACTCAATGCCCGCTTTGATTGTATCTTCCTTATTATCCTTAAATTTTTCAAATTGTTCAATTAAAGTTTTAGGCAATTGTATGTCGCACAATTGCGCCATTTTTCCAAGCTGCGAAAAACTTATAATCGGCAAAATGCCTGCTATAATTGGCACATCGATGTCGGCATCGGCGCAAAGCTGTTTGAATTTATAAAAATTGGTGTTGTCGAAAAAAAGCTGTGTGTAAATACTTTTTGCGCCCATATCAATTTTCTTTTTTAAATTGTCGATGTCGTCAAAAAGCGTTTTGGCGCGCGGATGTTTTTCCGGGTATCCCGCAACAGCTATGTCCAGTGCGGTTCTTTGGTGTATAAAATCCACAAGTTCCCAGGCGCATTTAAAATCGCGATAGCAAACATCAATATTTTGGGGTTTGTCGCCGCGCAAAGCAAGAATATGCTTGATATTAAGCGCCTCAATTTCTTTTAAATATTTTTCAATATAATCTTTAGAGCTGCAAACGCAGGTAAAATGCGGCATTACATCAATTCCAAGTTCCAAAATTTTTTTTACAATTTCAAGCGAATTTTCGCGATTCGAGCCTCCGGCGCCATAAGTAACCGAAACCACCAGCGGATTAAATTTTTTAAGTTCATCCAACTCTTTAATTAAACTTTCGACTTTTTTTTCAAAATCTTCGTATTTTGGCGGATAAACTTCGTATGAAATTCTAAGATTGTTCGCTTCGTCTGTCATTTAAAATTGCCTCAATATCAAGTACGGGCTTTAATTTTAGCACAAAAATATCAAAATTTAATTCATCTGTAAGGTTCTTCAGCTTGACTGCGTCCTTTTGCGTTGTCACAAAGGTCTTTACACCGTTTTCGCGCGCGATTTGAACAAGGGTTTTGATGTCTTTTTGTGTGTAATGGTGATGATCCTTGTAATCAATGGTTTTTGTCACTTCAAAATACCGTGTAAGATAATTATAAAAGCTTTCCGGCTGCCCAATGCCGCAAAAGGCAATTACTTTCTGCATTTTTGGCGTTACGGGCGCTAAGCTTTTGAGTTCATAAAAACCTCCGGGCTTAAATTGGCAGACGTGGAGCGGTTTCTGATAAATCCGCGCCCAATCAACGTCAATATTGGGGCTTTTGCTTACTATTAAAAGCTTATTTGCGCGCTGTATCTCGCTTATGGGTTCGCGGTTCGGCCCAAGCGGCAGTACATAACCATTTCCGAACCTGCGCTCGTTATCTATTGCAAGTATCATTAAATCTTTGTAAATTTTTCGGTTTGAGAAACCGTCGTCCATAACCAAAACCTGGGCGCCAAGGTATTTTATGGCATATTGAGCGGATTTTACCCTGTTTTTACAGGTTAGAACAGCGCAATTCTTAGTGTTTTGCGCTACCAGCATAGGTTCGTCACCCGTTTGCCTAACATCTTCAATTAATATTTTTTCAAAATCCTTGATCAGATTTACTTTTGCGTCATTTAATTTTCCGCCATAACCTCTTGATAAAATTGCAACTTTTTGACCTTTTTTTGCCAAATAGTTTGCAATTTC
>CAZYYK010000043.1:0-13904 GCA_964651135.1 uncultured Gammaproteobacteria bacterium
GTTTTTATCTGTACTTTTTTTAGAAAAAAGTACCAAAAAATTGCCACAGGGTGCTCCATTACCGAAATTTCTGAATTCACTTTTTTTATGCTCAACAACTCACCGATTTTTTGTGCGGCAGCCGGTGCGGATGTTGACGGCTGCGATGAGCAGGCGGCAACGTAGCACGACGACAAAAAATCGCCTCAAACAGTTTCACTCTTTATGTTCATTAAGAAATTTCTGTCCATTCCCGCACACAGTGGCAGGGCGCCTTGCGCTTAAAAATCAAGAACGACTCAGACGAGTTTTGTGAGCCCTGGATAAACTTAAGCCCTTTGCTTCAATTCTTCAATTTCTTTTTGGAAAGGTGATATTGAGGTTAATTTATCAATAATTTTGGGCAATTTTTTAATAACGTAGTCAATTTCATCTTCCGTGGTAAAACGGCTTAGGGAAAAGCGAATGCTACCATGCAACGATGTAAAAGGCGTGCCCATTGCTTTTAGAACGTGGCTGGGCTCTAAACTGCCCGACGTGCACGCACTTCCCGAACTTGCATAAATGCCTTCATCGTTCAGGTGCAATAAAATCAATTCCCCTTCAATATATTGAAAACCCACATTTGTGGTGTTTGTAACGCGGTTATTGCTTTTTGAATTTAAAACTGCAATAGGAATTTCCTTTAAAATGCTGCGCTCAAGCTTGTCGCGCAGCGCTTTTACGCGGGTAAGTTCATCGGGCAAGTTTTCCTTGGCAAGTTGTGCTGCCATGCCCATGCCCACAATATAAGGAACATTTTCAGTGCCTGCGCGCTTGCCTCTTTCCTGGTGCCCGCCCACAATTAGGGGCGATAACATTGTACCCGATTTTATGTAAAGTGCGCCTATGCCTTTTGGCGCGTGAAACTTGTGGCCTGATACCGCAAGAAGGTCAATGGCTGTGTTTTTAACATCAATGGGAATTTTGCCCGCCGCTTGAACCGCGTCTGTAAAAAACTTTGTTTCAGGGTTTATTTCTTTTACCATTTTTGCTATCTCATCAACAGGATAAATTACGCCTGTTTCATTGTTTGCCATCATAACTGAAACCAGCGCAGTATTTTTGTTAACGCTTGCTTTTATTTGTGCCAAATCAAGGTCGCCGTTGAAATCAACATCAAGGTATGTGGTGGTATAACCCCTTTTTTCAAGGTTTTTATACAAATTGAGAACGCATGGGTGCTCAACGCGCGTTGTAATTATGTGTTTTTTGCCCTTATTTAGTTCTAAAACCCCTTTAATTGCCATATTAGCGCTTTCAGACCCGCAGGATGTAAAAATTATTTCTTTATCATTATTCGCGCCCAAAAAATCAGCCATTTGAGCCCGTGCAGTTTTAACAGCGTTATTTGCCCTGTGGGCCAAATCATAAATGCTTGAAGGGTTGCCGAATTCCAGCGTAAAATAAGGTGTCATAGCCTCAAACACTTTAGGGTCCACCTGGGTTGTTGCGTTATTATCTAAATAAACCATTTTCATTGGGCTACCTCATAAACGTTTATGTCTTTATCCACATGTTCTCTAAGCTGCGCTTCCACAAAGCCTTTGAGGGTGAGCTGCGAATTACAGCAGCCGCGGCAAGCGCCTGTCATTTTTACATAAACGTCTTTTCCTTTGATATCAACAAGTTCCAGCCCGCCGCAATCTTTTGCAAGTTCGCTTGCAATTGATTGTTCAATAACTTTATTCACTTTTAAAATAAATGCAACATCCACAGGCGCACTTTGGCTTTGCGGTACATTTTCATCCAAAATTCTTTTTAAATTATCCTTGCACCTTCCGCAGCCTAAACCCGCTGATGTGGCGCTTTGCAGGGCATCTAAAGTTAGGGCACCCTGCTTTATTGCTTTTTTAATTTCACCCTGTGTTACATCAAAGCACTTGCATATAATTTTTTTATCATCGTCAACGGGTGTTTTGGCTTCGCCCGTGTAGTTTTTCAAGGCATCTTCCAGGGCTTCTGCGCCCATAACGGAACAGTGCATTTTTTCAGGCGGCAGACCGCCCAGTTGTTCTGCAATTTGTTTGTTTGTAATTTTTTTTGCTTCTTCAACCGTTTTTCCTTTAACCATTTCCGTTAAAATGCTTGAAGATGCAACAGCCGACCCGCAGCCAAAAGTTTGGAATTTGGCGTCTGTTATAACCTTTTTATCATTAATTTTTAAATAAATTTTTAAAGCGTCCCCGCAGGTTAATGAACCCGCTTCTCCCACAGCGTCTGCATTTTCAATTGAACCCACGTTTTTTGGGTTTTTATAGTGTTCTTTTACAATATCCGAATATTCCCACATAATTTTTTCCTTTTTCTTTATTTTACATCAAAAAAATACTATTTACATAGGGTGATTTTTTAAAAATAAAACTCTATAATTGTAACGTGGAAGATTTTCTCAAAAATTCCCTGACAGGGTTACATAACAAAAAATCTGCCCCCTTAACCGATGAGGATTTTGGGATTGATTTTGAAAATAATATTTTTAATCAAAAAGATTTTGAAAAAATTGTGGCGCAAGAAAACGCCAGAACCGTTGCAGTTCAGCAATCTCAAAAAAGGCTGAACGATTTTGACGCAAATATTTTAAGGCAGAGCGCATTTGTGCAGGTTCCGGAAAAAGAAGCCGATTTTAAAACCCCGCAGGAGCTTTTGGCTGAAGAAAAAGAAAAATTACCGTCAAGTTTTTTAAACAGGTTTTTCCCGAAAATTTATCAATCCCGCCTTATAAGGCGCACGGTTTTTAAGATGAATATGCTCAACAAAATGGCAGCAGAATTAGGAACAAAGCAAATTCCTTACGGAGAGGAAGATAAGCGCTACGATAAACTTATAGCTTATTTAAGTTGCACAAATACGCTAAATTCAAGGCTGAAGAAGAAAATAAAGGGATAGTGCCACGTTCGCTGCGCCTGCCGCACTTTACCACGGGTAATCATCCTTCATCTGCCAGCCGTCTTTCATAATAAGCCCTGCACAGCAAGACCCTTCCCGTTGTTTGTTGCAAGTGCCGGGTGAGTCGGATAAAATGCTTTGTCTTGACCAATCCCAGCAATTTGGCATAAATCTGCCGTCTCTTGGTGTTACATATCCGCTATAAATATAATAGTCAAGTTCAAAAATATCTTTGCCGAGCTTGTTTGGTTTTCTGCGACCGTTAATGTCCACATATAAAACCACATATTTTGCGCTGTTGTTTCTTACCTTAACACCTATTATTGCGCCGTCATTCAAATAAAAACGTGCCCATGCTTGGTTCAAACTGCTTTGTGTATTACTGTTAAGATACGAGTAATTAAAGATGCAAGCATCTGTTGTTTCTATGCCGCAATTTTTAGATACCTTTAAATAAGGAATTAAATATCTATTTGCAAAATCAACAGCGGCTTGCCCTGCGCTGTCTTCCCCGATTTCCCACTCTGTTACGGGCCCGTTATCTGCAATTGCAAGGTTTGTGGTATTTGCTAAGGCGCTGTACACTTTTTTCAGCTGCACTACGGTTTGCTGTTTTTGATAATTGCGCACAATAGCAGGGATTGTGAGTGCTGCAACAACGCCGATTATGGATAAAGTAATCAATACTTCTGCTAGTGTAAACGCACTAAGCCGCCGTTGCGAGCGGGAGCAAAGCGAAGCGAGCGAACAAATCTTTGATTTGCCAGGCGGCAATAAGCCGACGTTTTTCTTTCTTTGGGCTCCACCTGTTTCTTTCTTTTTGCGTGCGGCGTTTGAGCCAAAAAGAAAGAAATGGGTGGAAAGTGTTTCGACAGAAACAGGAATTTTCTGCTTGTCAGATGCTGAAACCAGTTCAGCATGACAGGATGGGTGTTTAGGATGGTACACAAGCGTAAATCTCTTTTTCTTTATAAAACCTTTTTTCATAATTCACCTTTCATCCAATTAAATATACTTTTTTAAATAAAATACCTCTTTTGATTGTAAGTATAGCACATTTGATTATCTTTTTCAAGTATTTAGGATAATTAAAATGGGTTAAATAACTATGCAATTAATCGTAAAATTAGCCCAAAGGAGAAGATAATGGGAACATTAAAGCTTTTTGGAAAGAGAATAAAAGAACTTCGCAAACTTCACAACCTGACGCAGGAAGAATTGGCAGAAAAAATTGGCTTATACACTAAGCAAATAGGCAACATTGAAACAGGCGTTTGTTTTACCACTATTGTAACCATAGAAAAACTTGCCCGAATTTTTGATGTTGAAGTAAAAGATTTATTTGATTTTTCTCACAAAAACGACAGACAAACCATATTAAAACAACTGACCCGTCTTATTAATTCCGTTTCGGATGAAAAACTGGGTTTGATTTATAAAATAGTTAAAAATATAGCGAATTAAAAATTAAGACTCGTTGTTTTGTGTAAATTTTCTGATTGAATCCAGCTTAGAATTTACAAAACAGTCTGCAACAGCCTGCTTATAAAGTTTAGAAAGCTTGCTTGAGATATATATTTCGGAGTTGTCAACGCATCTGCGCTTGGTGTAAGCGCCAGAGCCGAAGGCAAGTCCATTCATGTTAATGCCGTTAATTTTTGCCATTTTTTTCTTCTTTAAAAATTGTTAAATCGTGCTTATATATAATTACTTAAAAAATTTTTTTTGTCAAAGATTTCAATATTGAGTCATAATTGTTACAAAATTTAATACATAATTTAGGACTTAAATCCTTTATTTTTAAAACTTTCCAGGCGCTGCCCTTTTTGCGGTTAAATGTAAATTTTTGTTAAGAAATATATTATATATGTAATTTTTATATATAGAAAGTGTTTATATATATGTGTAGTATATTAACTTAGAAAGTGAATGTAATGGGTGCAGGCATTTCAGAAATAGTACTGGAAACAGCTATCAGAGAAGGCGCTGATATGGAAGCACTGTTGCTTGGAAACAGTGAAGACACAGCAGACCTTCAAAGATGGCAAGCCGGGCAAATAAGCAATTTAAACAATGAACGTGCCGATAGAATTGAGCAGATTAATTCTAAATATGAAAATGACCTGGTGGATACGGACAATCTTGATGATGATGCCAAAGCCACAAGGCAGGAAAAACTTTATGAAAAAACCCAGGAAGTTCAAGAGGTTAATAACGATATAAGCTTAAGAACCCAGGAAATTCAAGCACAGGCAGCTGCAAAATCGGCAATTTTAGATTCCGAAAAAGTCGCCGTAGAAGCAAGGCTTGAAAATTCAAGGGCAACAAGAGAAACCTGGGCAGATTTAGCAGAAAAACGTGCGGGAGAAGTTCCGTTTAAAGATTCATAAATTCTAAAATAATTTTTATTAAAGATATTATTAAAACTATAACCATTAAATTGGTTATAGTTTTTGGTTTCAGCCTGTGTGATATTATAACCCCTATTTTTGCGCCTATTAAGCTTGAAACTATTGCAATCGGTATGATTAAAGGGGTTATATACCCTATTGCAAATTTTCCCGCAAATGCAAAAAACGCGTTTATGGCAACCGCAAAGGTTATTGAAGGCAGAAGCGCTTTTGTGTCTTTTCCCATAAAACATTTCATTGCCGTTGCAAAAAACACCGCACCCCCTATGCCTATTGAAGCGCTAATAGCGCCTATAAATGCAAAAATCAAATACATAAACCATTTTATGCGGGCATTTTTTATTGCACAGTAGACATCTGATTTTATCAAATACAGTGACAGCAGGGAAACAAAAATATAAATGCCCAGCAGGATTTGTTTTGAAGCGCCGGAAGACAACAAAACGCCCGAAAGTGTGCCTGCCATAATCCAGAGTGAAATTTTAAAAAGAAAGGGCGCGGGCAAAAATTCTTCTTTTCTTCTGTAAAAAAGGCTTGAGAGCGCATTAAAAAACACGCATGCAGCGCTTATTCCTATAATTTGGTGTATATTCAAGCTCATCCCGAAAAGCGGTGATACAAAAAGAAACGCGGGCACAATTACAAGTCCGCCGCCAATGCCCAAAAGCCCTGTTAAAACCCCCGAAAATATACATACTGAAAATATTACGGCAAATTCCATACAATTTAAAATACCACAAAACGCAAGAAAATCATATAAAAAGTTTAGGTAAAACCGCTTAAAATTGACCATAAGGTTGATGTTTGAAGGAGCAAAATATAAGACAATCCTTTTATGGCATCAAATCTAAATGAAAAATGTTTGTTGAGATTTCTTGGTCAGGGTGATGAAAAACCCTTTGGCAAGGGTTCTGAAATAGTGAAGCTCTTAAAACAGTTTAATATAACTGTCAAGGCAAATAATTTTAATGAATTACACAACATCATAGATGAATGGGAAGATGAATAAGAAAAAAATTTCACTAATCTATTGGTTTTCAAGCTTTTTGGTTTTTTTTGCGGTGGTTTTTGCCGTTGTTTTTTCGGAAAACCTGAGGATTTTTATCGGCAACATTGAAAATAAAACATTTGATTTAAGGCAAAAAATTGTAGCGCCTTACAAAAAAGTGAACAAAAACATTGTTATTATTGAAGTTGACACAAAAAGTTACGAATATATTGTGGATAAATACGGCCAATGGCCAATTCCGCGCTCATATTGGGGCAATTTAATAACTGAGCTTGAAAAATATAAGCCGAAATTTATTGTTTTAGACCTTTTATTTCCTAAAAAATACACAAAATTTAAAGGGGCGGACGATGTTTTAATTAACGCGGTTTTAAAAAATAATAACGTTATAAGCGCCATAAATTTTGATAATTACGAAAAAGACTTAAGAGAACCCGTTAATTTGCCAAAAGGCTTGAACAGCATTGTTTTTGGGGATAATAATTTAATTAAGAAAAAAGATGAAGGCGCCAACCCGCTTTCTTTTAAAAACGTCCTTCCCGTTATGGACGGCATTTTGGGCGCAACAAACAATATCGGCTTTGTTAATTTTTCGCGTGATAAAGACGGCGTTACAAGGCAGATGCCTGTTTTGTGCGTTTATAAAGATAAATATTATAAAAATTTAACCCTTGTTGCGGCGCTGAGGTATCTTGGGCTTGGGGGGGATGAATTTAAAATTCGAAATAATAATTTAATGCTTGATAAAAACCGCAAAATTCCCCTTACAAGTGCTTATAATCTTAATAATACCCCCTCTTTAAACACAAGCGGCATGGCCATTTTAAACTGGTATGCCGAGGATTTTAAAAAAGTGCCTTTGTGGGATTTGGATAAAAAAATTGAGGCAGGGGACACCCGATTTTTGGATGAAAATTTCAAAGATAAAATTGTTTATGTGGGCACATCGGCAGCAATTTTGGGGGATATTAAAACCGCACCCCTGGCGCAATATATTTCAGGGGTTGAAATCCACACAACTTTTTTAAACAATATTTTGGACAACAACCTTATTTTGCAGACAAATATTTTTATCAGCATTCTGACGGCACTTTTGTTGTGCGCGCTTGTGAGCGTTATTGTTTTAAAGGTGAAATCCGTTGTCCTTTCAATGCTTCAATTTTTAGCCCTTATTATTTTATATATTATTTTTAGCATATTTTTAATGCACTTTTTTAATATTTGGCTTTCTTTGGTGCTTGAAATTTTACTTTGCGTTTTAATTTTTATTACTTTGTATCTTGTGAAATATTTTGTTAAATCCTTTGATTACGAACAAACCTATAAATTGGCTGTAACAGACGGTTTAACGGGGCTTTATAACCACAGATATTTCCAGGAGCAGATGATTGGGCAAATTCAAAATTATCAGCGTTATCAAACGCCTTTTTCACTGATTTTAATTGACATAGATTTTTTCAAGAAATTTAACGACAAATACGGACACCAAAGCGGGGATGCGGTTTTAAAGCAGGTTGCGCTTATGATAAAATCCTGCGTGCGTTCAACCGATATTTCGTGCAGATACGGCGGGGAAGAAATGAGCGTTATTTTAACAAACACAAATAAAGAAGAAGCAATTATTACCGCAAATAAAATTTGTGAAACCGTAAGAAACACTGAAGTTACGCTTGCAACGGGCGATAAGGCAAATGTGACAATAAGCGTGGGCGTCGCATCAGCGCCTCAAAACGGGCTTGATGCGCAAAAACTTATTGAATATTGCGATAAGTGCCTTTACAAGGCAAAAGAAGGCGGCAGAAACCGGGTGGTAAGCGAAATATAATATATTATATTAAAAAACGCACAGCTTATTTGACTGTGCGTTTTGTTTAATTTTTTAGCTTTTGGGACGGTGGCTAAGCCCCAGCTTTAGCTTTTACAAGTTGTTCACTTAAATCTTGCGGGATAAACCCCCTGCTTACTGCGTGATTAATTAAGTCAACAGATTCTTCATTCGAAATATCTTTGCAGTACAATGCTAAATACTCAACAGTTTCAGCGTATAATTTTTTTACCGAAGGGTCTGTAACTTCTGACAATCCGAAAGCATTAAGGGCTATTATAGTTTTAGCCAGCATTTTATTGTCTTTAGGGTTTTTCTTATCAAACGCATCTATTATTGCTTTAAAGAATGCGTTATCTTTTTTGCCTATAACAGCACGCTGAATAGCGTTTTCTTCCGTGTTCGGTTCTTCAGGGCTTGAGTGATCATTATCATCTCTAATTATGTGTTCTTCACTGAGCAAATTGAACAATTTTTCTTTATCCGTGCCCTTAAAAGCTTTCATTGCATGTAAAAAAGGTTTAGAATCCTCAAGACGTGTCATACCATACAATAAACTAACTTTTCTTGTGTCCGTCGGGCAGTTTGGGTTTATGCTGACATCTATTTTCGCACCCAAAATATCCGCCAGTTCTGAAGTACGTGAAGTCCTTGCGTAATAATCCATTATAGAAGCAAAAGCTTCAAAATGCCTTTTGTCATACATTGCTTGAAGTGTTTCTTGGGAAAAATCAGGTGCTTTGGTTACTTCTTCAGGCGCTTTGATTGCTTTTTTAGGCGCTTTTGCCATTCCAAATATCCCAAAAGATACACTGTCGTATTCCATAGGCTTTGTTTTAAAATTCTGTGCCGTATTAACGCCTAACACTTGCTTCGGCACAACTGCATTAAATGCAGAGGGTCTATTTACCAACATTTCTAATTCCTTTCTTGTTGAATGCTTGCCAATATAAAACTTTAAAAAATTTTTTTTTGCGCGTCGCGTTTTATATAATTTAAATTATTAGGCTCTACCCTGTTCTGAAAGCCATGATTTAGCCTTTATAAACTTTTCTCTTACAGCATAACCTAAATTATCTCCTTTTGAAGCTTTATCAAGCAGTTGAATGGACAGCTGGGGCGATACATCTTCACAGTTTATTGCTAAGCGCTCAATTGTTGACTCATACCGGCTAAGCGCATTAACATCTTGTATTGTTCCGGGGTCAATAAGCAGCATAACTTCTGTCAGCATTCTGTTATCTTCCGGTTTTTCAGGGTCAAATAAATCTAACGCTTTTTCAGGGTCAACAGGGAACATAAGCCTTGCGTGCATACTTTTCTCTTCCGGTTTTTTCGGGTCAAATAAATCCAGTACGGCTTTGGTGTCAACAGATAAAAGAAGGTCTGCGAGCATTTTTTTATCTTTCGGCTTTCCTGTGCTGAATGCTTCTATTACTGAGTGCAAATATCCTTTGCTTTGTTTTTTTGCAATAATTTCCATTGTGGTTTTTTGCACAGATCTGCGCCAATTAACATTACCTGCGGTGAATCTTTTGCCAAGTGCACTATACAGTGTTTTTGTGTCTTTGCCGCAATCTTCTATTGCTTTTTTAAAACCCTCTTCATCGTCACAAGATGCTTTTTCCCAAAGCAGGCTATCATACGTTACCAATTTAGGCACTTTTGCCATTCTAAATGATACACTGTCATATCCCATAGGCTTTGTTTTAAAATTCTGTGCTGCACCAACGCTCAACACTTCTTTAGGCACAACTGCATTAAATACAGACACTTTATTTACCAACATCTCAAAATTCCTTCCCCTTCAGGTGACTTGTTTTTGTATAACCCCCTAAAGATTTTTTTTTGCGCCAAAAACAAAACGGGTATTTAGCGCTTTGATTTTATTCTTTCGGGGAATTTTATTTTTTAATTTTCCCCTTAATATTTTTAAAAAGGAGAAAGCCTATGAAAAAATTAGAAGGCACACAGACGCAAAAAAATTTAATGAAAGCTTTTTTGGGCGAATCTGCCGCAAGAAACCGCTACACTTATTATTCATCCGTTGCTAAAAAAGAGGGTTTTGTGCAGATTAGCAATATTTTTATCAAAACCGCGGATAACGAATCTCAGCATGCCAAACAGTTTTTTAAATTTATAGGAAATGTGCCTATGTTTGAAGTTTGTGCCACCCTGCCCGTGGGCATGGGCGATACTTTGGCGAATTTACAGTACGGTTTTGAGGGAGAACATGAAGAAAATACCATTATTTACCCCAATTATGCCAAGGTTGCCTATGAAGAAGGATTTGATGATATCGGAAAATGTTTTGAATACGTTACAAACGTTGAAAAGCACCATGAAGCAAGATATAGGGAGCTTTATCAAAATTTGCTTAATAATATGGTGTTCAACAAATTAAACGTGGTTAACTGGGTTTGTTTAAAATGCGGTCATATCCATATTGACGAAACCGCACCACACGAATGCCCCCTTTGCCACCACCCGCAGGCTTACTTTCAAATGCTTTGCGATAATTTTTAATTTATTTTGCGCCGCTTTTTTGGCACAAAGGCCGCACAAAAAAGCCCCTGTTTTCAGAGGCTTTTTAAATTCTTAAGTCTTTAAGGCTTACAGTTTTGATGCCACCAATAAAGTAGCTTCAGCCAGCCTTGTTGAATAACCCATTTCGTTATCATACCAAGAGATAACTTTTACCATATTGCCGCCCATGGTCATTGTTAAGGCCGCATCAACGGTTGAAGATTGTGAAGAACCGATAAAATCAGTTGACACAAGCGGAGTTTCTTCATAAGCCAAATATTTTCCGTCTGCCGCTTCTTTTAGCGCTGCGTTTACTTCTTCAGCAGTCACCTGTTTTTCTGTTTCAAAAACAACGTCTACAACGGAAACATCGGGAGTTGGAACTCTTAATGCAAAGCCGTTTAATTTGCCTTTCAATTCAGGCAAAACAAGCGCCACCGCTTTTGCAGCCCCTGTTGTTGTGGGAACAATGTTAAGCGCGCCCGCTCTTGCACGGCGAGGGTCTTTGTGGCCTGCATCTAAAAGCCTTTGATCGCCCGTATAGCTGTGAACGGTTGTCATTAAGCCTTTAACAATGCCGAATTTTTCCAAAATAACTTTAGCAACTGGTGCTAAACAGTTTGTTGTGCAAGATGCCATTGAAATTATGTTATGAACATTTGTGTCGTATTTATCTTCATTAACGCCCAGAACAATTGTTAAATCTTCATTTTTAGCGGGTGCTGAAATAATAACTTTTTTAGCCCCTGCATCAATGTGTGCTTTTGCTTTTGTGGCATCCGTAAAGAAACCTGTTGATTCAATAACAACTTCAACGCCTAAATCTTTCCAGGGAAGCTGTGCAGGGTCTTTTTCCGTGTAAAATTTAATTTTTTTGCCGTTGATAATAAGGCTGTCGTCTGTTGCTTCAACAGTGCCGTCAAATCTGCCCATAACAGAATCATATTTAAAAATATGTGCTGCATCCTTGGGTGTTAAGCCCGGATCGTTGATTGCAACGTAATCAAGTTTGTTGAAAATGCCTTCTTTGATTGCTGCTCTTAAAGTGTTACGGCCAATTCTACCAAAGCCGTTAATTGCTACTTTTGTCATAGTTAATCTCCTTCTTGTATATGTATATGATAAAATTATAAGTCAAACAAAAAAAATGTACAAATAAATTTTCTAAGCTTGCCGACGTTGCGAGTGAGAGCGCAAGCGAAACGAGCGAACAAATTTGTTAAGCAAATTTGACAGACAGCGGCAAGGCCTGCCGCATTTTATATCATAATTTGTGTTAAAAACAGTATTATATTCTTGTTTTCGACTTTCTTTTGTTCAAAAACATAGTTAAGCACAAAACGCAGGCGTTCTTTGTACACGTTATAATTTATGCCCGCGGTATACTGCGTTATTAAATCATTCCCGCAATTTACATCAGGGTCAAAAATATCGTAACGGCCTAAAACTTCAACCTTATCGGTTATTTTATACTTCAATTTCACATTAAAACCCTGTTGCCTGTCCGCATTGTAAGTAACCGCATTAGACCCTTGCGCCAAAGCCCCTTCTGCCGTAAGCGCCCACTTTGCGTAATCCCAATGCGCCCCGAAACTTGCAACAGTATAGTTTCCGCCGTTTCTACCGTAATTTAACCCTGCACCCAGTTTTAAATTTTTAAAATAACTGCCTTCTTGTTTATAAAAAGGCTTATAATTAAGCCAGCCAACAAATTCCGCCCCGTCTGAGGGGTGCTGCAAAAAGCGTGTGGATGAATATCCGCCTAAATCATAGTCAACATAGCCTAAATCGCCCTGAAACCTTATGCCCAGAGCCCTAAAATTGCCGAAACGGTTTGCAATTTGCGACCTTTCCACAAAATCCAAAACATATTCGTTGCTTGCCCCTTCCCAGCCCATTGGAGTTCTTGAATTACCTATTAAAACACTGTGTTTATCATTAAATTTTCTTCTGTAAAAAAGATTTCCGACTGTGCCCAAAAACCTTCTGTCCAAATGTGATGTGTCGCGCGTGGGTACAATTGTTACATTTAATTCGTTTTGGTTTTCGCCAAAATGCGCAGTTCCCATTAATTCAAAGAAAGGAGGGTAAGTTGTGTGAAATTCATCTCCTGCTTGAAATTTTAAAGGGCCCTTATAATTAACCCCGAAGGTTACATCATCAAAAAAATTATTTTCAAAGATTATTGTTTTTGGCGTAACAATTTTTTCAATCAACCCCTTTTTTGGTTCTTCTCCAGCAAAATCAGGCACAATGACTTCTTCAATTCCGTGTACGGCCAGCGAATTTAAGAAAAATATAAAAAATGTAAGTAATATTTTTTTCATTTAATCCAGAATTTCACTTAAAATTCCTTTAAGCGCAATTTTAACGTGTGCATAATTAAGCCCGCCCTGCATATAGGCAACATAGGGTTCGCGCATGGGCCCGTCCGCGCTTAATTCAATGGTTGAACCTTCAATAAATGTTCCGCCCGCCATAATAAGTTTATCATCGTAGCCTGCAACATTATCCGGTATGGGTGTAAGGTGGCTGTCCACGGGCGAAAATTTTTGCAGGGCTTTGCAAAAAGCAATTTGTTTGTCTTTATTATTAAAAATAACCGCCTGAATTAAATCCCCTCTTTTTTCATTTGCATGCGGGGATGTTCTTAAATTGCACATTTCAAAGGTTTTTGCGGCTAAAATTGCCCCTTTATAAGCTTGTGCAACAACGGATGGCGCCATAAAAAAGCCTTGCAGTATTGTTCTTGTTTGATTAAACATAGCGCCGCCTTCCCCCTTAATACCGGGTGCAGTTAAGCGCGCAGCGCACAAATCCACCAAATCTGCCCTGCCTGCGATGTATCCGCCTGCCTCCACAATTCCGCCGCCCGCGTTTTTAATTAAACTGCCCGCAACCAAATCCGCACCCGCTTCAATGGGTTCATTTTCTTCAATAAATTCTCCGTAACAATTATCCACAAAGCAAATGCAGTCAGGATTTTTGCTTTTTACAACTTCAACAATTCTTGCAATTTTATCAACAGTTAAAGGCCGCCTCAGGCTGTAACCGCGCGAGCGCTGGATTAAAACCATTTTGGTGTTGTTATTAACCCGGCGCATAATTTCGCCCATATCAACTTCAAGCCCTTTAATTAAGGGGATTTCCAGATAATCCACCCCATGCCCCCACAAAGATTCGCAAGTTTTGCTTTTGTGCCCTATGACTGTTTCTAAAGTATCAT
>CAZYYK010000044.1:0-13565 GCA_964651135.1 uncultured Gammaproteobacteria bacterium
GGATGATGTTATAGGCACCCTGGCACATCAGGCAGCGCAAAAAGGGCATAAAACCTATATTTTAACGGGCGATAAAGACAGTTTTCAGCTTGTTGATAAGGAAGGCAAAATTTGCGTGCTTGTGCCTTCCAAAAACGAACTTGTTTATTACAACTGGGACAAGGTTTTTGAAAACGTAGGCGTATATCCCGATCAGATTGTTGATTATAAGGCAATTTGCGGCGACAGTTCGGATAATATCCCCGGCGTTAAAGGGGTTGGGCCCAAAACAACGGTAAGCCTTCTGGCGGAATATAAAACGCTTGATAATGTTTATGAAAACATAGAAAACATAAAACAGCCTTCTTTGAGAGAAAAACTGGTTGAAAATAAAGAAACTGCCTATTTATCGCAATTTTTAGCCACAATTAAAAAAGATGTCGATATCAACTACGATTTTAATTCCGCATGCCTTGAAATACCTGATAAAACCCGCGTTATGGAATTTTTATCAGACCTGCAATTTTTTGCCTTTATCAGAAAAATAGATGAAATTATGGGGCTTTTTTCGTACAACCCTGAAAAAAACTGCCCTGAAGATGAAGCTCTAAGTTTCAAAGAAAATCATCAACAAGAACAGCAATCCCTGCAATTGGGCATGTTTGAAGCCGCCGCACCCGCAGCAAAAACGCCCGAAAAAAACATTAAACAAATTGAAAATAATGAAATGCTAAATGCCGTAAAAGAGGGCGATTTAATTGCAATTTATCTGTCGGATAAAGGCGCTTTTTTGGCGCTTGATGATAAGGTGAGCCAATTTAGCCCCTCTGATATAAAAAGCATTGTTGAAAACCCGAAAATTAAAAAAGCCGTCTTTAACATTAAAGATTTTTTGAACACCTTCAAAAACCCTCAAAATATAGCCCATGACATTATGCTATCAAGCTACATCAAAGACCCTGCAAGAAAACATGACCTTATTAATCAGATACAAAGCCACCTTGGCGTTGTTGCGGATAAAGACAGCTCTGGTTTGGATTTTGCGCACTTTATTTTAAAACTCGTGCAGTTTTATGAAAATACCCTTGATGATGATAGCAAAAAGCTTTTATGCGAAATTGAACTGCCTCTTGCCTTTGTTTTGCATGATATGGAAAATACGGGTGTGAGCTTGAATGTTCAATATTTAAAGCAGATGTCTGAAGATTTGGACAAAAAAATAACGGCTTTGGGCGATGTGATTTATCAAATGGCGGATGTAGAATTTAATATCAATTCCCCAAAACAGGTGGCGGATATTCTTTTTAACAAACTTGAGATAAAAAGCAAAAAGAAAAATAAAACAGGGCTTTCAACTTCAGCAGATGTGCTGGAAGATTTAGCCAACGAATATGAAATTGCAAGGCATATTTTGGATTACCGCCAGCTTGCCAAACTTAAAGGCACATATATTGACGCTTTACCCAGGCTTGTGGGCGCAGACGGGCGGGTGCATACGCATTTTAACCAAATTGTAACCACAACAGGGCGGCTTTCAAGTTCAGACCCGAATTTGCAAAATATCCCCATACGAACGGAGTTGGGCAATAAAATAAGGGCGGCATTTGTGCCAAAAGATAGAGAAAATGCCCTTATACTTGCTGCGGATTATTCCCAAATAGAATTAAGGCTTTTGGCGCATTGCAGCGCCGATGAAGCCCTAAAACAGGCGTTTTTATCGGATATTGACATCCACACACTCACCGCTTCTAAAATTTTCGGGGTGGATGTAAAACACGTAACAAAAGAAATGAGAAGACGCGCCAAGGCTGTAAATTTCGGGCTTGTTTACGGGCAAACGCGCTTCGGGCTTGCAAAATCTGTGGGCATCACCCCCGCAGAAGCACAATTTTTTATAGACAGATATTTTGCCACATATCCCAAAATTTCAAACTATATAACATCAACCCTTATGCAGGCGCACGAAGAAGGCTGTGTATCAACAATTTTCGGGCGCAGAAGATATTTAAAAGAGGAGTTGAATTCAAGAAACGCCAATATTAGGGAATTTGCGGAGCGTGCCGCCATAAACGCGCCCCTTCAGGGTTCTGCCGCGGATTTAATCAAAAAGGCAATGGTTGATTTATACCAAAAATTAAAAGGCTTTAAAACAAAAATCATTATGCAGGTGCATGACGAGCTTGTTTTAGAGGTTTATAAAGATGAGCTTGAGGAAGTAAGAAAACTCACAAAAGAGGCCATGGAGCTTGGACAGCCGCTTGATGTGCCCCTAAAGGTTGATATAACTGTCGGAGAAAATTGGAAGGAATAAATATGAAAAAGTTTTTAAAATTGTGTCTGGTATTTTTAATGTTTTTAAATACGGCGGCAAATATGGCGGTTCTGGCGCAAAATGCCCCAAACCCGCTTGAAAAATGCATTAAAAGTTACACTATGCCGCCCGATACGCTTTATATGAGCGCATTTTCAGCGCTGGCGCAGCTTGGTTATCCCATAGAAGAAATACAGTCGCAAAGCGGCTATATCACGTTTAAAGATAAAATTTACGGCAACATGTACCTTGTAACAGTCACAAAAGAAGATTCAGGCTCTCAAATTAAAATTATGCCCTCAGATTCCAACTTTGCGCGCGGTTTTGACGTGCAAAACAGCGTTTTTAAGGCTTTGGATAACGGCATACAGTTTACTTTGCAAGCGGCAGAATAATGCACAAATACGTTTCGGTTTTAGTGGATATAGGGCATCTTGGCACAAAAACTTTCAGCTATTTAATTCCTGACGTGCTAAAGGGCAAAATTCAAGTGGGGCAGGCATTATGCGTGCCTTTTGGAAAAACGCGCAAAATAAAAGCTTACGTTGTGGGATTTTCAAATTATCTTGAAGAAGGAATTGACGCCAAATACGTTGATGAAATTTTAGAAGAAGAACCCTTATTCACGCTTGAATATCTGAAATTGCTTGAATTTGTTGCAAACTATTACTTTTGCGACCTTCAAACCGTTTTAAAAACAGCCCTGCCGCAAAAATTCTTTGAAAAAAACTTAAAAAAATACCGCAAACCCAAAATTGAAAATGAAATTTTTAAAGTCGAAAAAAAAGAAAAAAATGTTGTTTTAACGCCCGAACAGAAAAAAGTTTTTAAGGAAATCGAAAAAATAAAACCCAAAGAAGCCCTTATCCACGGTGTTACAGGCTCCGGCAAAACAGAAGTTTATTTTGAATTAATTGAAAAAACAATTAATGCGGGCAAAAATGTTTTGTTTTTAGCGCCTGAAATAGCACTGGTTTCCCAGCTTACAATGCGCACAATAGAGCGTTTTGGGGCGGATGTAACGGCAATTTGGCACAGTTCTATTACGGAGGCCGAAAAATACAGCGTTTGGCAGCGCCTTAAAAACAATGAAATTAAAATCCTTTTTGGGGCGCGCTCTTGCGTATTTGCGCCCGTTAAAAATTTGGGGCTTATTATAATTGATGAAGAGCACGATTCAAGCTACAAGCAAACCATGCCAAAACCGCGCTATAACGCCAAATTGGTGGCACAAAAGCTTGCCGAACTGCACGGGGCTATGGTTGTTAAAGGCAGTGCCACACCCGATATTGAAAGCTATTACAGGGCGCTTAATTCAAACTCTTTATTTGAATTAAAAAACCGCTACAACAACCAAATTTTGCCCAAAGTTGTTATAATTGATATGAAATCCGAACGCACGGACGGCAATTTTGGGGTGTTTTCGCGCACTTTGGTTAAAAATGTGGAAGAAACCCTTCAAAAAGGACGTCAGGTTATTTTCCTTATAAACAGGCGCGGCTTTTCAACGTACACTCAATGTATGGCGTGCGGCACTGTTCTTGAATGCCCCAAATGCGCCGTGCCGCTTGTATACCATGCCCAAACAAACACCCACAAATGCCACTGGTGCAGCTATGAAGTAAAAAATCTTGCCTCATGCCCGAAGTGCTGCGATGAAGCCCTGGAAAATTTCGGCGTGGGGGTGCAGCGGGTTGAAACGCTTGCGCGCAAAGTGTTTAAAACAGCAAGAATTGCAAGGCTTGACAGCGACATTTTGAGCAAAAAAAACGAACATATTGATATTTTGAACGCTTTCCAAAACGGCGAAATTGACATTTTAATAGGCACGCAGATGATAGCAAAAGGGCTTGACAACCCCAATGTCACGCTTGTTGGCGTTATTAACGCTGATTTAAGCTTTAACCTGCCCGATTATAAAAGTTCCGAGCGCGGCTTTTCCCTTTTAACCCAGGTGGCAGGGCGCTCAGGGCGCGGGAATGAGACAGGCAAGGTTATTTTTCAAACGTATAACCCCCAAAATGCCCCGCTTTTAGACGCGCAGGCGCAAAATTATGAAAATTTTTATCAAAACGAAATTAAAATGCGCGAAGTTTTTGATTATCCGCCCTGGACGCAAATTATACGTGTTATTTTAAGTGCAAAAGAAGAATTCCGCGCAGAGCACAGCGCGGTTGAAATTGCGCTCAAATTAAAACAATACCTTGAAAAACAAACACTGGATGAAAGAATTATTGTGCTTGGCCCCGCCCCCTGCGTTTTAGAAAAAATTAAGGGAGAATTCCGCTACAATATTTTAATTAAAAACAAGTTTGATAAGCGCGGCTCTGAAGCAGTTTCAAGGTTTTTAAGAACAATAATTCTGCCAAAAGACATCAAAATGACGGTGGATGTTGACCCTGTTGATATAATTTAAAATATTATTAAATTATTAATTTTTTTGGGGCATGCCGCAAATTCGTTTTATTATAAGGCTATGAAAAATCAACTGCAAAAACCGCTTAAGGTTTTAAAAAGCCATAACTATGCGCTTTTACACGAAATTGATACATTTTTATTTGCAAAAAATTTCTTTGAAGATTTTTTAAGAGAAGACATTGACATATTTTTAATTTTAACCCATCTACACATAAATTACGGCACAAACAACGAAATTGAAATTAACACGGACGATATTTTAAATTTCAGGGGAATCAAAAAGTTTGCAAAAAAGAAGGGCGCACCAAGCGGCTATAAATTATCAGCCAGAAAAAATGTGCGTGCAAGCTTAAAAAGGCTTAATGCGGCAGGATATATTGAATTTGCCGAATATTTAAAATTCAATTTTATTGTTAAATTAAAGGTTGATTTTAAGGATTTTAAAAAAATCCGCCTGCCTTTAAAACTTGTAACTTACAGTCCCCACAAACACCCGTGGCATAAAGATTTAGGCTATTTTTTAATGTTTTTTAGATTCAGAAAGCCGAATTTGTCAACCTTGCAGATTTCAAAGATTTTAAAAGAAATTAAAAACGATTACACTTTTTTAGCCCCCTGCAAAATAAGAGAAAGGTTTGAAAACACGCTGGATGACCTTGCAAGGGCGGGCATTATAGACAACTGGTTTTATAAAAACATTGATGAAGAAGAGCTTGCGGGCAAAAACTGGCTCTGGTGGTGGGAAAAATTATCCGTTAAAATTGACTTTGAAAAGTCAGCCTTGATGTATGATTTTTTGAATTTCTAAAAAACCTTGATTTACAATGAAAATGAAAGTTCTGTGTAAAGAAAAAAGTACATATAAAAAAAGAAAGGTTCTTTATGACAGAATTTTCAATTCCAAACATTTTTACGGCGGGCACAAAAGCAAAAGCCTATGAAGTTAACGAAAATTTTGCCGCAGTTAAAAGCGTAATTAACAACAATGTTAGTTCAATTGCTCAAACCGCGCAAGAAGTGTCTTCTTTGGAAGATTACGTTAACAACGAATTCCGATACGAAATGGAAAATCTTGTGGATTCGGTTTCAAAAACCAGTTTCTGTGTGAATTCGGGCTTTAAACCCCTTTTAGCCGTTAACGCCTCAGATTCTGCACTGCTGGATTTTAACGTTGATGACGGCACAAACTACAAACCGCTGGTAATAACTCCTGCATCGGGCGTGTCTTGTACGCTTACATCCTTAACAAGCCTTGATATGGCGGGGAAGGCTAACGGCAAATACAATATTTTTGTAGGCGCTGAAGGGGAAAAAGAAGCATACATCAGCAATATTCATATTAAAAACACCCAGCCTCAAGATAACGGCAGCATTACCCTGCCTGTTTTTACCGCAAACACAACGGGCGGCATTACGGTAAGTGATGCAAGAAGCAATTCTGATGCCTACACCCTTATAAACGGCGTTACATATAAAGCAATAGGCGCATGGTCAACTTATTGGTTTAAAATTAACTATGCACAAGATACTGTATTAAAACAATACTCAATAAAAGCTGACAGCAGCGGTGCCGCTGAATATCCTTCGGCATGGATTTTATACGGTTCAAATAACGGCACAGATTGGACTTCTTTAGATACAAGAACGGGCCTAACTTTTACTTTGGGCGAAGAAAAAACCTTTACATTGTCAATCACTGCTTCTTATAAACAGTATCGCATAAGCTTTTCAGACGGCGTTACGTCTTCCGGGAACGGTGAATTGGGCAAATTAGGATTTAAAGTTGTTATTCCGTTAAAAAGCAATGACATTTGGCTTGACATATCCGGTGAACCCCTTCAAAGCTTTAAATACAGTGGCAGTGCCTGGGAAACATCTGACCTTGTGCCTGTGGGCAGTGCAACCGTTTCAAACGGCGCTATTACAAGTGTTGAAACATTTGATTTTAACCAAAACGGGTATAATTTGAATATTTATAGCCCGGTGTTAAATGTTATCCCCGATTACACAAAAGGCGTAAGTTTATCTGTGGGCGGAACAACAAATACTATCGAAAAAAACGGCTGGATTGTTATGAATGTGGGAAGTGCATCCTCTACTGCTGCCTATGCTTATATCAATGATATACAAGTCGGGCGAACTTTAAATGCGCCGGGTTCTTATGAAGCACGGTTTAGCATTACTGCAATGGTTTCCAAAGATGATAAGGTTCGAATAAGCACAACTAACGGGTATATTACTTTTTACCCGATGAAAGGAGTTAACTGATGTATTACAGAATTAAAGATAATATGCTGTATGATTATGCAGATTACAAATACGCACAAGATTGCATTAAAACGGATATTATTACAAAAGATGAGCTTGACGCGGACAAAAGCCTTGTAATTGTTAAAGAAGGCGAAATTGTTACAAATCCCGATTATGAACAAGAACAGACACAAAAACGCGGGGAAGCTTTTTACAAAGATTTTATTGAAGTTGAAAACTTCGGGTATTTAAGGAAAAAGCCAAAAGGCTACACAAATATTATTGAAGCCTTTAACTCAATATTTAACCTTGTAAATGTCCTGGGTTCTTTGCCAAAAGACCTTGTTACAATATACACAAAACCCGATTTCACACAAAAAGAACAGTGTTCACAAACCTGGCTTACCCAAAACAGTTTTATGAACACAAGCATGCACGCTGATGAATTTAACAATTTGTACAGCAGGCTTTTAGAAACCTACAACCTGCAAGAACATTTAAATTGACAACTGTTTTCTTGAGCCGGGCTTATTGCCCGGCTTTTTTATTTAAAAATTATAGACAAATTTTCATATTTTAAAAGCCACCCTGCGCCTTTTAAAATTTTTTCATTTAAATGTTTGTATTCCCACCCGCCTATAATGCCCCTTTTTGCTAAATTATCAAGAGTATCTTCAAGCCTTTGGCGTATTTGCGCGGGCTTTAAGCTTTTGCACTCTGCCTTTACGGGGGCAAGAATTTTTTTAATTTTTAAGGGCGAAATTTCACACACCAGCATTTCGCCCAATTTTCTCTCCCACAACTGTTTTTTAGCGTTAAAACATAAAATTTTTGATGGCATATAAAAAAGCTGGCTTTTAAAAAAAACAGGGTTCAGCAAAATGGAATATTCTTTTTTAAGGCCGCAAAAAGCACTTTTTAAAACAACAATAACCCCTGATTTTTCAAGTGCTAAAATGCTTTTTTCAATTTCTTTGGGATTTATGCTCTTAAACTTTAAAATATCCGATGTTTTTATAAAAACGCACAGGTTTTTTGAAGTTATATAAAAGTGCACCAAAAGCTGAAAAATATCTTTTTGCATCTGTTTTTGCAAAAAATCGGGGGCTTTTGTTGTTAAAATTTGATAATCATAACGTAGTTGATTTTTTTCTTTTTCATAGCTTACCCGCTTAAAACACTGTAAAAACAATTGATTTAAAAGGGTTTGAGCCACCACTCCTTTCACGGACTGCGGGTAATAGCAAAGATTTTCAAAAAAATTGTCTTGAAAATCTATTTTTATGGTGATTTTAAAACAATCCTCTTTAAAAGATGATTGAATTTGCACAATTCCTTTAAATATTTGTTCAAAAAAGTTAATTGCATAAGGAAATGTGTAAAAATCTTTATCTGAAAAATTTTGTGCCGCATGCTTTTCAAAATCGCTTAGTGTGTAGGCATAAGTTTTTTCAAAGGAATTTGTGTTTAAAAAGGGTGAAAATACTGCTAAATCAGCCAAAAATCTTGAAAAACAAACTAAAATCGGGACTTTGGAATTAAAAACCGCGGGCACAAAAGAAGTTTTTCTTTTGTAAGCCTCAAGAGGGAATTTTATTTCTTCCATTACAATTATTATAACAGCAAATGCCCTAAACCCGCGATTTCTTAAGGTTTTCTTAATATTTTTGGCTGAAAGCCGTGGTTTACACTTTTTTACAAATGCCTCAAAAGAGGCAATTTTAAGGGCGTAATATACTTTTTATATATGAGAGACATAAAAGAGAGAATTTTTCCCGCATGACCACTGTTGCAAAAATTGCACCCGCAGAAGATATTTTGCTTACCCAATTGGAGCAAAAATCCGCTTCGAACATTAAAACTTCAACAAACCCTGTTAGTACAGGCGGGTTTGCTGAAAATACTTTTGTCGAAACAAATTTTTCAGACCCTTTTCTTGATTCTGAAACTTTGCCGTATATGCAAAAATACAGTGCTTTGGAACAGGAGCTTGCACAACTGCGCAGAAAACAGCACGAACTTATGCTGCGTGCAGCTAACTGTAAAGAAAGTGAAGAAAGGGCACAAATTCAAAAACAGGCAGAAGCCCTTGGCATGCAGATTGAAGAGTGCCAGGGCAATATAGATGTTTTGATTGCCGAAATGCAAATTGCGGCATATTCAACTTCAAACACCATGGGCAGCTTTAATGCCATAAGCGGTGATTTTGGCGGGGCGATTATAGGCGGCGGCTTTAGCAAGTTAACAGGGGCGGGAAGTGCCATTGTTGATGTGGCAAAAAGGTATATGGGCTACAATGAGGCGGACGGCTCTTATCGTTTGTTTACAAAGGGCAGAGATTACGCCTGGTGTGCGGCTTTTGTAAGCTATGTGGTAAAACAGGCATACAAAGAAATGGGCAAAAGCATTCCTAAGGGGTTCGGTTCTTCCAGCGTTTCAACACTTATGAGCTGGGGCATTAAAAATGATTTATTTCTTAAAACAGAAGGTATGTCTAATTCGCAGAAAGCAGCCGCTATTGCAGGCAGCGTAAAAGCGGGCGACCTTGTTATATTCAAAAGCAACGGCGCAAGCCATGTGGGGATTATTAAAAGCGTTAATGCAGACGGCACCTTTACAACCATTGAAGGGAACTCTTCAGACAAGGTTAAATCCAATAAATTTAAACCCAGTAAAAATACAATAACGGGTTTTATCAGAATGGCTTAATTTATATACGGGTAAAATTCCTCTAAACAAAGGAGTTAAAACATTAAAGCCGGTGTTATCATATTTACGGTTATGTAAAATTGGGGGTAGTTATGAGTTTATACGACTATAAAAACGTAGACCCTGATGTGCAGATGTTTATACCAAATAAGCAAAAAGATATTTCGGATTCCATCACACAAAATTGGACACAACAAGCGCTTGAATGTTATTGTGTGGGGTGTGACTGCTCAAAATGTTCAATAATACAGGAAAATTATTCATTTGTATGTCAAATGCCCAAAATTGTCAAAATGCTTTTATCAACCCACGGAAAGCCCACTGCTAAAGACTTTTTGTCTTATTAAGAAAAGTTTTCAGCGCCTCATTTTCATTTTGTGTGGATTTTAAATTATCCTCAAGTTTTATATTTATTTTGGCGCCGGGCATTTTAACTCCGTAAAAATTTCTTATAAGAAGAAGCAGGAAGTAAATAATAACACAAGATACCGCAACCGCCGCCATAACCTTTAAAAACATAAAAATCATGCGCGTCATTTCGCTTTTGGAATGGTCTGCAACATTTGTTTTTATGTCGTTTTCATAAGGCGATTTTACCGAAGCGTTGTCTATCTGCGCTGTTACAGGCTTTGTTGTTATGTTGGGTTCTTCAAATTCTTCTGACGCAGCGTTTTCACCAAACACATTTTGTGTCTGTATGTTTTCAGGCATGGTTTGCGCTTGCCCTTCAAGGGCATGCGCGCTTAAGCACATGAAAAAAATAAAACACAAAAAAGTAACAAAAAGATTTTTAAGCTTCATCTGCCACCATCCTTTTTTTTGGTTTTCTAACAACTTTTGCCTTTGGTTTTTCAATTGTTGCGCCTGCTTCTTGTGTGGGTTTTTCTTCGGAAATTGCTTGTAAAACTTTGTTTACAACTTCTTCAGCCGTTTTTTTGATTTTACTGTCCTTTGAAGGTTTTTCAGGCATTTTTTCAGCTAAAACCTGTGTTTGGGGCTTTTCTTCTTTTGGCGCCACTATATTTTCTATGGATTTTTCTTGTGGTTGGTGCGGCGTATTGCTTTTTTTGCTTCTTTTGCCTTTTTTAAAGTTATTGTTTTGCCCGTTTGACTGGTTGTTTTGCCCGTTAAAAGAAGGGAAAGGCCCTTTGATTTTGTTCATTTTTGCTCTTGCTTCGCCAAGGGCGCTTGAGCCTGCAAATTTAAAATCTTCTATAACAAACCCGCATCCGCTGCAAGCGTCGCATTTTTTGGTAAATATTTCAGCAAGGCTCTGCCCCTGCCTGTGGCGGGTTAATTCCACAAGCCCCAAATCAGAAAGCTGGCCTATTTGCGGCTTTGCTTTGTCTGATTCAAGCGCCATTTCAAAGTGTTCCAAAAGCGCCAGTTTATCCATGCGGCTTGTCATATCAATAAAATCAACAATAATCATACCGCCAATGTTTCGAAGCTTTAATTGCCGCGCAATTTCATCTGCTGCCTGAAGGTTTGTTTTTAAGATAGTTTCCGCCTGCGAGGATGATGACACAAATTTTCCGCTGTTAACATCAATTACAGTCATAGCCTCTGTTTGCTGGATATATATATATCCGCCCAACGGCAAATTCACTTTTGTTTGAAGTGCGGATGTTATTTCTTTGTGGAGGTTGTAGTGCATTAAAATCGGGTCATTGCCCTTATAAAGCGTCACTTTTGTTTTGTTCAGCATATTCCAGTGCTGTAAAAGCTGGGTTGTGCGATGAAGCGAAAAAGAGCTATCCACAATAATTTCATCCACATCATCAGAGCATGACTCTCTTATAATGCGGTACAACAAATCCTGGTCGCGGTGCAAAAGTGTGGGATTATCAACCGTGTCCGCCGTTGTTACAATTGAGTTCCATTTTTCCAAAAGAATTTCAATATCTTCCTGGATTTCGCTCTCAGACTGCCCCTGCGCTTCCGTTCTTACAATAATGCCGACCCCCACGGGCTTAAACAGGTTTACTATTGATTTTAGGCGCGCGCGTTCTTTTTGAGAAATTATTTTTCTTGAAACGTTAACGCCCACTTCATCAGGCAGCAAAACCAAAAACCTGCCGGGCAGGCTGAGCGCCGTTGTCATCCTTGGGCCTTTGTGCCCTGTGGGCTCTTTTACAACCTGGGCTATAATTTTTTGCTTGGGCTTCACTTTATTTTTTAAATTTCCTTTGCCCGCAAGGTCATTGGTGTGGATAAAACCCATTTTATCAAGCCCCACATCCACAAAAGCCGCTTCAATTGAAGGCAGGATGTTATCAACGCGGGCTAAATAAACGTCTCCCAATAAAACATCTCCCTTGTGTGCAACAATTTCCACAGCTTTAGAATTTTCTAAAACGACACCTATATTGTCTTTTTCAGAAATAACTATTTTTTTTGACATACTTTTTTCCTTTTCCTATAAAATTTTTAAATCCTTATCAAAAAAATGAGTTCTTTTTATTTTGAACAGATGTTCATTGCCAAAAATAGTTTTCAAAAACTCATCCGCCCGCAGGCTTGGTATTTCATCACCTTGACCTGTTTTGAGCGTAAATATAATAGTACAATCATCTTGAAGCTCCAGTGAGCGTACTGATTTTTTGTAATTTATATTTTTTTTAATACCTTTTTTATTTATCTTTTCGATGAACAAATCATCTTTTGATAAACAAGTTTCTATATTATACATTAAATTTTTTAAATTGGAAATACTCTCGTTTTTGTTGAGTATTTTTGCTTCATACTGCGCCCACTGGATGATATTGTCTAAAGCAGGCTCTTTTTGGGCGTCTTGGGGGTATGTGAAGACATCTAAAAGCTGAACATTTGTGCTCGAACTTTTTTTGAAATCTTCTTTAAATGAAGGCTTTAGGGGCGTGTGCGTTGAAAAAACAACAAGTTCGCATTCGCTTTCAATAAAAATAGGCAAAGCCGGCGAAAACGAAATTTTAGGAGTGGGGTTAAAACCTTCGGACAGCACAAAATCAACGCCTGCGCGCCTTAAAGTTTTAAGAATTAAGTTTTGCCAATCCAGGTGGGAAATAAATTTTAATTCATTTAATTTAGTAAGCTTAAGCCTGTGCTTGTAAACGTTTACTTGCATCTTTTAAAATTTGTAATTTCTTTTTCTTTTTCAATACTTGCGCATTATCCTTGCTCATAATTTCGTCAAACAAAAGTTCCTGCAAGAGATTATGCTCATTGAGCTTAAGTGTTGTGTTGGAAAGATTTTTCTTTCGGGCACTTTCAATAAGTCTTTCAAAGTTTATATCGTCAATGTATGTTTTGTTTATGGGACTGTCCAGGTTCATAATAAAATTTTAGCATTCTATGTGTAAATAGGCAAGCATTTTAAATAACTTAATACTTAGCTAAAAATCGAAATAACGATGATGATAAAACAGCACAACGGTGTTTCATTTTTGCATTTAGTTCCTGTTTTTCCACCCATTTCTTTCTTTTTGGCTCAAACCTTGCTGTGCAAAAAGAAAGAAACATACTCTCGATTTTCAAGTGATGTGTCATGCTGAACTTGTTTCAGCATCTGTTGAAAATCGAGCCTCCATTCAAAACCTGCCACAGGCAGCTTTTCAACGGAGTCCTTCCAAAGAAAGAAAAGACGTCGGCTTCCTGCCGCCTGTCAAATTTGTGAAGCAAATTTGTCCGCTCGCACGTTCGTCCCTCACTTACACTCGCAACGGCGGCGTAAACAGACGCTTACATAACCCTTATTCTGCCGCTGTGTGCGGGAATGGACAGAAATTTGTTAGTGAACAGTTCGATGCGAGCGTGACCTTTTTTGCATTAACAAAAAAGGTGCGGATAGCGAGCATAAAAAAGGTGAGCTTAGAAATTTCGGGAATGGAGCACCCTGCGGCGATTTTTTGGTACTTTT
>CAZYYK010000045.1:0-13533 GCA_964651135.1 uncultured Gammaproteobacteria bacterium
TTTTATCCATGCCCGAACCCTTGCAATTATCGCAGGGTTCAAGGTGGTCAATTTTAATTTCTTTTTCAACGCCAAAAACGGCTTCTTCAAATTCAATTTGAATATCAAGCCTTAAATCACTTCCGCGCATTGGTGCGTTAGGGTCTTGGGCGCGGCCTGCACCAAAACCAAAGCCGCCTGCACCAAAAAATTCTTCAAAAATAGAGCCTAAATCGCCAAAACCAAAATCAAAAGGACCTGAAGAATAGCCCGCGTTTTTAAGCCCTTCTTCGCCAAAACGGTCATATAATTCGCGTTTTTGCTCATCCATCAAGGTTTCATAGGCTCTGCCTATTTCTTTAAATTTTTCCTCAGCGCCTTCTTTTTTGTTAACATCCGGGTGGTATTTTCTTGCTTTTGCTCTGAATGCCTGTTTAATTTCTTCCTTTGTTGCGTTTTTGTCTACTCCCAGTATTTCATAATAATCCATTAATTGTTACCCTCGCTCACCGCAACAATTACCATTGAAGGCCTTAGAACCCTATCCTTCATTTTATAGCCCGTTTGCGCCTGAGAAATAATTGTCTGATCTTCATATTCGTTTGTGGGCGTTTGCGCTACTGCTTCGTGGAAATTAGGGTCAAATTTTTGCCCCTGCGTTTCAATTTTTTCCAGCCCGCATTTTTGCAAAATATCCATAAGCTGCTTAATTACAACATTATAGCTTTCTTTTATTATGTTAACGTCTTCAATTTTTTCTATTTGCTCCTGCGCGCGTTCAATTGTATCAATTGCCGTTATAATTTTTGTTAAAGTTTCCGCAGCGCCGTATTCAAGCAAATCTTGTTTTTCCTGTGCCTGGCGTTTTCTGTAATTATCAAAATCCGCTGCAAGGCGCAAATATCTGTTGTTCAAATCGTCAATTTCAGCCTTCAGTTTTTCTTCGGCTTCACAGCACCTTGCCTCCTCTTGTGCTGCCTCTTGCGCTTTTTCTTCTTCGCAAAAAGGGTTGCACTGGTTATCGTCTTCGGCTTTATGATGATGTTTTTTATCTTTTGACATAACAAACTCCTTTTTTATTATTCTCATAATTAAATTATAAGTTATCAATTTGCAAAGTCCAAAGAAATTTATTTTATTTTAATATTTGGGTTAATATTGTTAAGTATTAGTTTTTGTAAATGCGGCGTAAGGGCGCGCAAAAAATGAGCGCCAAAATTTAATTATTGAAAAGGTGAAAAAGGCCTACCAGGGGTAGTTATCCTTCATTTCCCAGCCGTCGCGTGAAAGTTTGGCGGCACAACAGTCTCCTGCACCTGTTTTAGAGCAGTTGTTGTTTATAGTGGTCATATTATTGGTGGCATAACAATTTGGCAAAATTCCCTTATCGGTTCTGGTAAAACGGAATAAATCTTTACCAAAAACGTTGGGTTCTTTTGAACCGTTTAAATCAATAATAACACTATCATTAACGGCCAAAGAACCGCTTGATGTAAAAATTATAAAGAGTATACCGTCAGGGGTTAAAAATGTTGTTCTTGAGGTAGTTGAAACAACGTTTGTAGTGCTATTGTTACCGTTAGAATGTTTCCACGGTGCTAATGCTTTATACCCGCAATCAGAATAGCTGGTGCATACTTTTGATACCTTTAGATAAGGTTTCCAGTATTGGTTAAAATATTGCGCTGTTCCAATATCTACTGCCTTATCCCAGGTTTGATACATGCCATTTTGCGCTTGTGACATATTATATGCCTGACTTATCATAGACCAGGCTTTTTTCAATTTTGCAATAGTTTGTTGTTTTTGATAATTTTTAACAACCGTAGGGATTGTGAGCGCTGCAACAACGCCTATAATTGCTAATGTTATAAGAACTTCGGCAAGGGTGAAACCGCTTACTTTGTCATTCTGAACTCGTTTCAGAATCTTAGATCCTGAAATAAATTCAGGATGACACAACGAGCGGATGAAAGCTAAGCTATTAGAGACCCCCCCCCCCCCCGTTAAATTAACTTTCTTCATTTTTGCCACCTTTCGTTATCTTCCCTTATTGTATACTACTTTTTGGATTTTTGCAAATTTTATCCTGTATTACAATTTAATGGCAAAAAAAATATATCCTGTGTTTTGTAAATAAGAATCTTGTTATAAACACAAAAAAATGGTATAATTCACCGGTGAGGGTAATAAAACATGGTTGATAATCGTTCAGCAGGTTTTTATGGTATAGGCGGCGGGTTTAATTTTAAATCCGGCGATATTTCAGGCACCGCTGCAAAAACATCCGACGACAAACAAGGGCCCGGAACCGAATATTACGCGCAAGGCAAAGAAGAAGAACAAAAAGAGGAGCAGCAATATTACGTGGATAGATCTGCCCAGTTGAGGGCATCTTTAAATTCTCTTGCCGCAATTAACGCTGCCAATATAAAAATTCAAGAAAAAGAATTCAAAGAAATCCAAGAAGATGTGAAAAAAAAGCGCTCCAAAAAAGAGCTTTTACAAGCCGAAAACGAACATCAAAAGGAAGAAGCTTAATTTAGCATTCTTCAACAACGGTTTTTTTGGTAACTTCAAGATACCACTTTGTTAAAACCAGCGCAGTTAAAGGTGTTGCCACAATTGCCCAGATGAAGTTTATCACAACTGTGCCTAAAATGGGTATAAGCGTTAATAAAGTAACGGGCACAATTGTTAAAAGAAAGAACAGTATAAAAAGCACTGTCGGCAAGAAATTTTTGCCCACCAAAGAAAAGCTTAATTTTACACAGTTTTTCGGACTTAAATTTTCATTAAGCGCAAAAAGCGGCACTGCCAAAAGCAAAAACAGATTTACGATGGCAAACAATACAAACGACAACGAAAACGCTCCCATGTTAACAGCCGCAATGCTATCTATAGGTACTAAGGAAGGAGAAGCAACAGCTAAAAGAAATAGGGGTAAGTAAAAAATAATGAATGGCGCAATCATAATGAGTGTTAAAAGCAGCAAAAGTATTATGTAATCTTTTGCTCTTGTTTCAATTGCCTTATTGGCTTCTTTATATTCCGGCTTTTCGCCTGTTTTAAAAAGTTCTTGTGCAACAATATAAGTTGAGGCGCTTATAACCAAAAAACGCCAGAAGAAGTACAAGAACATGGCCAAACCCACAACGGCTAATATCAGCCCGAGTACCGCCAAAAGCACTGCACTGGGGTATGTAATCAATTTCAACAGAAGAACCAAACCTACGCTAAACAACAGCAAACCCGCCACATATCCAACGGACGGAACAAAAAATGTTACAAAAAACTTCAGAAAATTTTTAAACAATGCCTTCCAGCCATCTATAACGGAATTTACTATCTCTAATTTTTCCTCTTGCATTTTTACCCACTTTCATCTTATATTATTTATGTACAATTATACAAAATTTTTGAAAACAGTGCAAGTGAAAAAAAGATTAAGAAGCATAGATAAAAACCAATATTTTAAAACCGCAAATCTCCATGCCCATTCTACTTATTCGGACGGCAGGGCAGATTTTGAAGCCCTTGTAAAACAAGCACATGATATGGGGCTTTTGCATTTTGCCATTTGCGACCATAACACAGTTGAAGGGTATTTAAAAATGCAGTATCAAAATGATGATATGCTAATCCCCGCGGTTGAATTTGACTGCATTTCGGGGCATTGCATTTTGCATATTATAGGGTATGGAATTGACCCCTACAATGAAGATTTGCAAAAAATTTGCGCTAAAGATAAAACAGGCACCGGCGGCAACATAAGAAGAATTTTTCGCTCCCGCAGCCCCAAAAAAGTTATTGACACGATACATAAAGCGGGCGGAGTTGCAGTTTTGGCGCATCCTTGCTGCTGCTGGGTTTTAAATTTGGAAAGATTCATCAAAAAACTTGTGAATATGGGGCTTGACGGCGTTGAAATTTATTATCCGTACAAGCGCCATCGCGGAATTGTTAAATTCCATTCAAGAAAGTACGCAAAAGAAATTGCGCAAAAATATGACCTTATTTTGACGGGCGGGACAGACGAACACGGAGATCTGAAACCTTAGGTGAATCTTGCCTGCTTTCATCGCAAAAATAAGCACTTCCTTTGTTTTTGCTTTTGCCTATTTTTAAAATATCGCTGACTTCTTCGTAATATTCCCTTACGTCTTTTGTTGTATCGGGTTTAAATTGTTTCAAGCCTGCCGTTATTGTAAAACCTGAAATTTTTTTGCCTTGTCTTCTGTTAACCTGTGCAATCCAGCTTTTTAAAGTTGCAATTTGGGAGCTTTTATCGTGGTTGGCTATAATGTAATTGCCAAGCGGGGCAGTGTCGCACTTTTCAAATTCCGTAAGACTTTTACAATCATCAAGTTTTTTTATACAGGTCGATAAAAATTCTTTTTCTTTAGGGTCGGCGGTTTGTGCAATATCTTTTATAAACCCGTATAAAGTATTTTTATAAACTTCTTCAAGGATTTTAAGCTTTGTGTCTAAATCTTCACCTGTCTTAGCATTGGAATTGGAGCCGTCGCCTTGAATTGATTCAAACCTTTTCCTTAGTCCCTTTATATAAGATTGTAATGAAAGACTCTTAAAAGCTGTGTGAGAAACCATTTTCTTATCACTTTTTATAAGCAGCGTATCTGCGGCATTAATAACCATATCTATGCCTTCATCAACGGTTAGATTACCGTTACAAACGGCAAGCTCTGCCCTTGCCTGAACAATGCTTGCTGCAAGCGCTTTTAGATATTGAAGCGGTCTTTGTTTTTCCGTTAATTGGTTAATTTTCTCCGTGCCTTGTCTGATATACCGAATAAGAAAATGCCTCATCATGCTGTTATTGCTAATTTTGTCCTGCACCTGCATTACAATATCTTGAACTTCATCGGCTGTTTTCCCGGGAAACAGTATCATATACTCTTCCCCGCCATAGCGGTATGCTGTAAAGCCTTTAGGGTTAACGGCATCATGGATGGTATTTCCTATTGTGCTTATAAATTCATCCCCCACCGTATAGCCTAAAATTTCATTTATGCTTTTAAAATTATCCATATCAAACATCGCCACCGTTAAGGGTTTATTCTCTTTAGCAAGCTTTTTCAAAATTAAGGGAAATTCCATGTCTAACGCTGTTCTGTTGCTTGCACGGCTTCTGGGGTCTTTGTAGGCAATTCTAAACAGGTTTAAATACTTTGCACGGATAACATCGCTGGAAACCGATACATTCGGATAGTCTTCCATATAAGGGTTTTTTGAAACCGATACATTCGGATAATCTGACAGATAAGGGTTTGTAAAAACCGGCATTAAAATTTCAGCTGCATCCTGATGGTTTTCAGAAGATGGAGCAACACGCCCAAAGCGCCCCGTGTTTCCTGAGGCTTTAAAGGCATAACTGTTGTAATTAAATGTTTTTATTGGGCTAATATGCATTTTTTGCTTCGCTTAATTCGTCTGACTGTCTTACAAGTATACAAGGTGCGTAAAAAAATAATTAGTTCAAATGACCAAGGAAAATCGAAATAATTTTACAAAATTTAATAACTGACGCTATTCTTCTTGCTCGGTTTGATCCAACTCCAAAGTTGTTTGAGATTGGTTGTCGGATATTTGCTCAAGAACTGTTTTAACGCCCTCATCCTCGTCAGGTTCAATAATTTTATTTACAGAAACAACGCTGTCGCCTTCGCCCAGATTTTGCACCTTGACACCGGTTGCAGGCCTGCCCTGGCAGGAAATGTCTTTGGCGTTTATACGTGTTACAACACCGTTTGCGGAAACCACCATAATTTCGTCTTTGCCTTCAACAATGGTAAGTGCCACAAGCCTTGAGGCATGAGATTTAAATTTGGTTGCAATTAAGCCCAAGCCGCCTCTTTGCTGCGGGCGGAATTCGGATAATTTTGAACGCTTGCCAAACCCGTCTGATGTAAGCACAAGCAAATCAGCGTCATAATTTTGAGGCACAACATCGCAGCCTATAATAAAATCGTTCTGGCGCAATTTCATAGAAGTTACACCGCGCGCGCTTCTGCCCAGAGGCCTTAAATCACTGATTGCAAAGCGTATTGCCATACCGCATGATGTACCTATAATAATTTCATCGTTGTTTTTGGCAAGTTTTACCCAGTTCAGAGTGTCATCTCCCGTTAAACCTATTGCAATAATGCCGTTTCTTCTTATATTTTTAAAGTTATCTAAACTTATACGCTTAATTGAACCCAGTTTTGTAAGCATAATCAAGTTCAAATTCGGCACAAATTCGCTCACAGGCACAACCGCCGTTATATTTTCATCCTGCTCTATCGGAAGCACGTTTATTACAGGCAAACCCTTTGATTGGCGCGAACCTTCAGGAAAATCATAAACGTTAAGGCTGTAAACCGTGCCCTTGGAAGAGAAGAACAGAACCTTGTCATGCATCATTGCCGTAAAGAAATGATCAACATCGTCGTCTTCTTTTGTTTTCATGCCGCCCTTGCCGCGTGTTGCGCGGTTTTGGCGCTCAAAGGTATCTAAGGATATGCGCTTAATATAGCCCTGGCGCGTAATAAAAACAGCCATAGCAGTGTTTGGCGTTAAATCTTCAATTGCAAGTTCTCCTTGTTCGGGCAGAATTTGGGTTTTGCGCTCATCACCATATTTTTCTCTGTCTTCTTTAAGTTCGCATTTGATAATATCCAAAACCTTTTGCCTGTCTGCCAAAATTGCTTCATACTCTTTTATTTTCTTTAAAAGTTCTTCATATTCGGCTTTAATTTTATCCTGCTCAAGGCCCGTTAATCTTCTTAACTGCATTTCCAAAATGGCGTTTGTCTGCTCAAGGTCAAGCCCGAAGCGTTTCATTAAGCCGTTGCGTGCAGTTTCTGTGTCTTTAGATTTTTTGATAAGTTCAATAACTTCATCCAAAGAATTTAGCGCTATCATTAAGCCTTCTAAAATATGCGCGCGCGTTTTTGCTTTTTTCAAGAAAAACATTGTGCGCTTCACAATAACATCAACCCGATGTTCCACAAATTCGCTTAAAACTTCATACAAGTTCAAAAGCCGCGGCTGCTTATCCACAAGTGCCACAAGGTTAACCCCGAAGCTTGTCAGTAAGGATGTCTGCTTATAGAGGTTGTTTTTAACAACATCGGGCTTGGCGTCACGCTTCAATTCAATAACAATGCGCATGCCGTCCCTGTCTGATTCGTCCCTTAAATCTGAAATTCCCGCAATTTTATTTTCTTTTACAAGCTCGGCTATTTTTTCAATAAGCTGCGCTTTATTCACCTGATAAGGAAGTTCCGTCACAATTAAAGCTGTTCGTGCCTGCCTGCCGCCGCCCCCCGGCAATTCTTCAAAGTGTGATACGGATGACATTTTAATTGAACCGCGGCCTGTTTCATAGGCTTCTTTAATTTCTTTTGTGCCCACAATGGTTGCACCCGTTGGGAAATCAGGCCCTTTAACGTGCTGCATCAACTCTTCGGTTGTAATATCAGGTTTGTCAATTAAGGCAACCGTGCCGTCTATAATTTCACACAAGTTGTGCGGCGGAATGTTTGTTGCCATACCTACCGCAATGCCCGAAACGCCGTTTAATAAAAGCATGGGCAATCGCACGGGAAGCACAGTGGGCTCTAACAGGGAGCCGTCAAAGTTTGGTGTAAATTCAACCGTTTCGCAGTCAATATCGGCAAGCATGGAAGTTGTAATTTTGTGCATTCTTGCTTCCGTATACCTCATAGCCGCGGCGCCGTCGCCGTCCACAGAACCGAAGTTACCATGCCCGTCCACCGTTAAATAGCGCGTGGCAAAATCTTGCGCCATGCGCACCAACGCTTCATACACGGAACTATCGCCGTGCGGGTGATATTTACCTAAAACTTCACCGACAATTCTTGCGCACTTTTTAAAGGGCTTGTCCGGCGTCATGCCAAGTTCGTTCATTGCAAACAAAATTCTGCGGTGCACGGGTTTTAACCCGTCGCGCACATCCGGAAGCGCGCGCCCCACTATAACTGACATTGCATAATCTATATAGCTGCGCTTCATTTCTTCCCTGATGTTTATCGGAACAATTTTTCCGTGGTCAAATATTGATGATTGGCTCAATTTTTCTAATCCTCACCCTCTGTAATACAAGTTATTATAGTATAAACAAAAATCTTTTGCAAACGGTTACACTTTTACAATTTTGTGTCATAATACAAAAACAACTTAAAGATTAGCAAAATTTATGAAAATTCAAAGTGTACATAAGAATAAACAAAATTTTGGCAGTATTAGCCCCGGAAATGTTGCACAAGAAATAAATTCAAATATGCCGCGCGCTATCAGGTTTTTAAACAAATTCAAAAACCATATGGGCGAAGGGCAGGATATTATTGTAAACGCCATAGGCACAGGCATTGTTGCCCCAATTTTTATAAAATACAATAATTTATCAAAGGCGGATGAAAACACAAAAACGTACTCTGCGCTAAGGCAAAGTGCCATGGCGGCATACGCTGTTTTAGTGCAGGCGGGAATTACAATCCCCGTGAATAAAGGTATTGATAAATTGGCACAAAATGGTGCTTTGGGTGAAAAATTCAACCCCGAAATTCTTAAAAATGCCGCGAACCTAAAAGCATTTAAAAGGGTTGCAAATATCGGGCTTGCGTTTTTTACCATACCTTTGTGCGCCTGGCTTTTAAATAAAACTTATCCCAAATTTATGCAAAAATTTATGCCCCGCATTGCAAACAAAGAGGGGGACAAAAAATGAGCCTTAAAATAAGTGCCGTTATAAATAAACCCTTAAAAAAGCTTGCAAATTCAGGCTTTATGGAAAAAATCTGCAAAAATTACAGGGCAGATAATGCCAAATTTATAACAGGCTTAAGCGTTGGGTCAATTTTGGCAAAAGACGGCTACGGCTGCTATATTTATGTGAAGCAAAACCAAAAAAATAAACAAATTCCAAAAGAAAAAAGGGATTTTTTAAGCGCCCTTGATTTAGCCACAGGCGCTTTAATGATAGGGGTGCAGGTTTTATCTTATTTGGCTGTCACAAAAAATAAATTGCCGCAAAAGGCGTTTGGCGCAATGTTTAATAAATATTTCAGCGCCGATAATGCCCAAAAAATACAACAAAAATGCGCAGGCAAATTTCAAGATTTAAAACCCGACGAATTTGAAAAAACATTTGTGCAGTATAAGGATGATATAAGCCTTGCATTTTCGCACCTCACAACGCTTTTAGGCGTTACAATACTGGCAAAAAGGGTGCTTGTGCCCTTTATTGCAACGCCTGTGAGTGATAAATTAAAAGAGGCACATTTTTTAAAAAGCCCCACGGACGAAAAATAATTTTATGTCATAATGTATAGTATGAACGACAAAATCACAATAACGGGTGCAAAAGAACATAACCTTAAAAACGTATCTGTTGAAATTCCAAAAAACGAATTTATAGTATTCACGGGCGTTTCAGGCTCGGGCAAAAGTTCTTTGGCATTTGACACAATTTTTGCGGAAGGCCAAAGGCGCTATGTTGAAAGCTTGTCGGTTTACGCGCGCCAATTTCTGGGGCAGATGGACAAACCCAATGTTGAGCGCATTGAAGGGCTTTCACCCGCAATTTCAATCGACCAAAAATCCACAAGCAACAACCCGCGCTCAACCGTGGGCACAATAACAGAAATTTACGACTATTTAAGGCTTTTATACGCGCGCATAGGCACGCCCCACTGCCCCGAATGCGGCGATAAAATAGCGCCGCAGACCGTTGATGAAATAACCGATAAAATTATGGGGCTTAAAGACGGCACAAAAATTCAGATAATATCACCTGTAATTCGCGGCAAAAAGGGCGAATATCAAAACCTGATTGAAGATTTGAAAAAAGAAGGCTATTTCAGGCTCAGGGTGGACGGGCAAATTTATAACACGGAAGAAGAAGATGTTGAACTTGAAAAAACCCAAAAACACACAATTGAAGTTGTAATAGATAGAATCATTATAAAATCTTCCGTACGATCAAGGCTTTTTGACAGCTTGCAGCTTGCGCTAAGCCGCGCGAATGGGCTTGTTGTTGTTGATATTCAAGGGACGGGCGAAAAAACCTTCAGCGAAAATTTGGCATGCCCGAAGTGCAGTTTGAATTTTGAAGAAATAGCCCCGAGAACCTTCAGCTTTAACAGCCCATACGGCGCATGCCCCGTGTGCCACGGGCTTGGCGCACATTTTGAAATTAACCCCGATTTAATTGTGCCCGACCATACTAAATCAATAAACCAAGGCGCTATATACCCCTGGGCAAAAACGGGCAACTCATATTATGAAGATATTCTAAAAAGCGTTTGCGAACACTACGATATAGACCCCGATGTGCCTTTTAAAAGCTTAACCCCCGCACAGAAAGGTATTATTTTATACGGCAACGGGGATGAGCGCATTTCTATGCGCTACAAGGATTTTGGCACAAAACACTACCGCACCCATTACCTGCCCTATGCAGGCGTTATTCCTTATCTTATGAAGCGCTACGAAGCCTCGGACAGTGATTTGGTGCGGGGCGAAGTTGAAAAATATATGACATCAAGACCCTGCAAAACCTGTGACGGCGCGCGTTTAAACCCGTTTGCGCTTAGTGTTAAAATTTTGGATAAAAACATAAACGATTTTTGCATTATGCAAATTTCAAAAGCCTACGATTTTGTATCTGAAATGTTTTTACAGCTTGACAACTACAAAATGGCAATTGCAAAACAAATTTTGGATGAAATCCGCGCCAGGTTAAAATTTATGATTGATGTGGGGCTTGAATATCTTACTCTTGCAAGAAGTTCGGGAAGCCTGTCCGGCGGCGAAGCACAGCGCATACGCCTTGCAACACAGATAGGAAGCGGGTTATCGGGCATTTTATATGTTCTGGATGAGCCCTCAGTAGGGCTGCATCAGCACAATAACAACATGCTTATCCAAACGCTTAAAAACCTTCGCAACCTTGGAAACACGCTAATTGTGGTGGAACACGACGAAGACACCATAAAAAATGCCGATTATATTGTGGATATTGGCCCAAAAGCGGGTGAGCACGGGGGCAAAATTGTTGCTGCGGGCACAATTGAGGATATAATTAACGAGAAAAAATCCATAACCGGAAAATATTTAAGCGGGGAGAAAAAAATTGCAATCCCAAAGAAACTGCGCCTTGGAAGCGGCAATTTTTTGGAAATTAAAAATGCACATCTGAACAACTTAAAAAATATTGATGTTAACATCCCTTTGGGTAAAATTGTGGCGGTCACGGGTGTTTCGGGTTCGGGCAAATCAAGCCTTGTATCTGATATTATTTATGAATACGCCATGCACAAGTTATTTTCTAACCGCCCAAAACCGCAGGGGGTGGATGAAATTAAGGGTTTTGAAAATATTGATAAGGTGGTGGCGGTGGATCAATCGCCCATAGGCAGAACACCAAGAAGCAACCCTGCCACATACACGGACGTTTTCACGCATATTCGCGAACTTTTTGCACGCACGCAGGAAGCAAAAATAAGGGGTTACAACCAGGGGCGCTTTTCTTTTAACGTTAAAGGCGGAAGGTGCGAAAAATGCAAAGGCGACGGGCTTATAAAAATTGAAATGAATTTTTTATCGGATGTCTACATAAAATGCGATGTTTGCAAAGGCAAACGCTACAACAAGGAAACTTTGGAAGTTAAATACAAGGGCAAAAACATAGCAGATATTCTTGATATGACAGTAGCACAGGCTTTGGAATTTTTTGAAAACGTGCCCAGAATAAAGCAGCGCATGCAAACGCTGTATGATGTTGGCTTAGATTATATTCACCTTGGGCAAAGCGCCACAACGCTATCGGGCGGGGAGGCACAAAGGGTGAAATTGGCATGCGAGCTGAACAAACGCCAAACGGGCAAAACCCTTTATTTAATGGATGAACCCAGTGTGGGGCTGCACACTTATGATATTGATAAGCTGATTAAAATCCTGCATAAACTTGCAGATTCGGGTAATACAATTTTAATTATTGAGCACAATTTGGATATTATAAAATGCGCCGATTATATTATAGATTTAGGCCTTGATGGCGGAGATTTCGGCGGTGAGGTTGTTGCATGCGGTGTGCCCGATAAAATAATAAGTTGTGAAAAATCTTACACAGGGCAATATTTAGGTAAAATCTACAACAGTTAATTTTACAACCCCGCATTATAGACATTCGGGCAATAGGGTGCTCTTGTGCTTTCTTTTATAATTTTAATAAAGAAAAGGAGGTAAAATATGTGCAAAACTTACGATGCTATTGTTGAAATGAAAAAACACATGGAAACAGACATTCTTACCGTTTATATTGACGGTGCAGAGGCAAAAGGGTCACTTCAGTGCAACTGCGAATGCGAACATTACAGATGCCAGCCCGAGGTTGTTACGCTAAAGGATGCAACCATAAAATGCCACCACACACAAGAAGTAAAAGAGCTTAAAATGCTTAATATCCCTTCTATGTGGATTAGGGCATTTTATTTTGAATGCTGCGAAAAACACTAAATACAAAAATTTAAGGGGAGCTTGCTCCCCTTATCAAATTATTCTGCAATATATTCTATGTACCTTTCAAGCGCCCTAAAACCGTCATAGATTTCATCGGCACCCGGAAAATAGCTGCTTGCGTACAAGTATTTTAATTCTTTTACTCTTATTTCAAAAACGTCGTCGGCAAGTTTGCGCATCATTTTATCGTAAGATAAACCCCACCTTTTTAAAACGGTTAATTCCTCGTTCATCTGCGCCAGTGTTGTGTATTCAAGAGTGTTAAAATTACATTTTTTCAAAAGTTCAATATCACTGTGTTTAATTTTACAGGGCATGGCAGAAAACCCGAACACTTTTTTAATAACCATATAATTGCCCGCAAGCTGCTTGTGCTTTGGCGGCACTTCGCTTTTTGCAATCAGCGCGGATATACTTAAAGTATTGTAATAGTGCGGATTTATACCGCTTCGCACAATTCCGGTATCCAGAATATCAAACTTCGTGTTAATTTTTATTTCTCCAATTCCACTTCAAAATAATTATATTAGAAAGTGTGTGTCATGGTCAATATCTATTTATTATTACTTAACATTTCGACAAGATAATCGTTTGCCTTTTGAAGCTGCGGGTCTTGCTTGTTTTCAATATCCTCGGGCGTAATATCCACCAAAATATCCGGCTCTATGCCTTTTTTGTTGATATCCGTGCCGTTTGGCGTCAAATACTTTTGAATTGTTATGTGCATTGCAGTTCCGTTGGGCAGACGGTTAATTTCCTGCACAAGCCCTTTCCCGAAAGACCTTTTGCCGATTATAACCGCTCTTTTGTTATCTTTAAGCGCACCTGAAAGAATTTCGCTTGCAGAAGCAGACCCGCCGTCTATTAAAACAACAAGCGGCTGACGCGTTAAAGTGTTGCCTGTGGACCTTTGCACTTCTTTGTAGCCGTCCCTGTCCACGGTTGACACTATAACTTTTGAATCCAAAAGCATGTCCGCTATAAAAATTGAATTTGTTAAAAGCC
>CAZYYK010000046.1:0-13498 GCA_964651135.1 uncultured Gammaproteobacteria bacterium
TAATAAGAAATTTACAAAAATTTCTTATTATTACTGCTTTTATACTCTAAAACAAGCGTAACAACCTATATAAATTATAAGCGTGTCAGTTTATATCGTCAAGTATGAACACAAAAATTTCAATAAAAATGCTTTTTAAAATTTCAAGAGCGCTTAAGGTCAAGCTTGCAGACATTTTTGAATTTGACAAATAAACCTTTATACAATCTTAATTTGCACATTTTTGATTTGTATAATAATATTTATTTTATTAAAAAAAAGAGGATTAAAAAAATGTGTGGAATAGTAGGATATTTAGGAAACAGAAAAGCGGTTGATGTTTTGTTAAGCGGCTTGTCACACCTGGAATACAGAGGGTATGATTCTGCCGGCGTTGCGCTTTTTTGTAATGATAAAATTGAAGTTTTTAAGGCAAGCGGCAAGCTTAACAATTTAAAGGAAATATTGAAAAATGAACTTTGCACAAACACTGTGCATGTCGGCATAGGGCATATACGCTGGGCAACTCACGGGCTTCCCACAACGCAAAACGCCCACCCGCACACGTGCAATTGCGGCAATTTGGTGCTTGTGCACAACGGAATTATTGAAAATTATCAGGAATTAAAAGAAGATTTGGCGCTTGCAGGCTGCGCGTTTTCAACCCAAACTGATACGGAAGTTGTGGCGCACCTTGTGGCGTATGAATTTGCCAAAACGCAAAATCTTGTAAGTGCCGTGCAAAATGCCGTTAAAAAGGTGAAAGGTGCGTGGGCAATTTGCGTTATGCACAAAGAAGATAAGGGTGAAATTGTTTGTGCCAGAAAAAATGCGCCGCTTTTAATCGGGGTGGGAGAAGGCGAAAACTTCATTGCAAGCGATATTCCAGCCATTATCGATTACACAAAAAAGGCAATTTACCTGTCCGACAATGAAGTTGCAAGCGTTAAAATTGACGAAATCAAGATTTTTGATCAAAACGGCAATTTGCAAACAAATAAAATTGAACATCTGCCTTTTGAATCTGTTTCGCTTTCAAAAATGGGGTATAAGCACTTTATGCTGAAAGAAATCCACGAGCAGGGCGATGTTGTAAGAAATATTTTAAGCGGAAGGCTTTTGGATACGGACAGAAAAGTTGTTCTTGATGATGTGAAACTATCGGACGATGAACTTAGAAAAATTAACCGCATTCAGATTATAGCCTGCGGAACGTCGCTGCATGCGGGGCTTGTGGGCAAATATGTGATTGAAGAATTGACAGACATTCCTGTTGATGTTGAAGCGTCAAGCGAATACATTTACAGAAAAACCATAGCGGATAAAAACACGCTTGTGATAGGTATTTCGCAGTCAGGCGAAACGGCGGACACCATTACCGCCATAAAACAGGTAAAAGAGCAAAGTTCCCATGTGCTTATTATCACAAACCGTCCGGATAGCACAATGGCGCGGCTTGCCGACAGTTTGTTTGCAATTAATGCAGGAATTGAAGTATCGGTTGCCGCCACAAAATCTTATATGGCGCAGCTTTTGGCGGTTTATCTGCTTGCAATTTATCTGGAAGAAAACACCAAAAACCAGGATATGTCGGAATTAAAAAAAGAACTTTTGCAGCTGCCTTCTAAAATTGAAATGATTTTAAACGATACGAAAACAATTGAAAAAATTGCCCGAAAGTATTCAAATTACAAGGATTTTATTTTTATAGCGCGCGGAATTAATTACCCGACAGCACTTGAAGGAGCGCTGAAGCTTAAAGAAATAAGCTACATCAACGCAACGGGCTATCCTGCGGGTGAATTAAAACACGGGCCCATTGCCATGCTTGATAATTCCATGCCTGTTTTGGCAATTTTAAATAAGGGTATTGTTTATGACAAGGTTTTATCAAACTGCCAGGAGGCGCGCGCCCGCCAGGCAAGGCTTATTGGCGTTGCATCTTATATGGATGATAAAAATACTGAACTTTTTGACGACTTAATTTTAGTGCCTGAAATTTCAGATTTTGTATCACCGCCGCTCCATGTTGTTGTATTGCAGCTTTTGGCTTATTTTATTGCGGAATATTTAGGAAAAGATGTTGATCAGCCAAGGAATTTGGCAAAATCCGTAACGGTTGAATAGGCTGAACGGTTTGCAGCAAAAACCGCCCATAATACGCTGGGATTGCGGGCGCTGCATCAGAATATCGAACAAAAACCGCCTCAATGAGAGGCGGTTTTCAAAAATTTATGCAATTGTGCTATTTGTAAATTGCATTGCAGCTATCCTTGTCTTTTTTGGAAGCAGTCCTTACAATAAATTTCTTTGCCTGAAATTGGCTTGAAAGGAACTTTTGTTGCTGCTCCGCATTCGGAACATGTAGCATCATAAAGTTTTCTTCTGTTTTTCACTCTGCGCGTTTGACGGCATTCAGGACATCTTTTAGGCTTATTAACTAAGCCTTTTTCTGCATAGAACTCTTGTTCTCCGACTGTAAAAGTAAATTCCTTTCCACAATCCTCGCAGTTAAGGGTTTCATCTTGGTACATTGGTTCTCTCCTATTTTTGTAAACTCTCAAGCCGTTTGAGCTTAAGTCAATAACATTGTAAAGCCTTTTTAAAAAATATGCAAGTTTTTGTTCATATTACTTAATATTTTAAATTTTAAACCCTTTTTGCTTAAGCCCTGCTTTAATTAATTCGACAAAAAGCGGGTGGGGATTTTCGGGACGGGACTTGAATTCAGGGTGAAACTGGCAGGCAACGTGCCAATCGTTTTTAGGATATTCAATCATCTCGGCTAAAAGCCCGTCAGGCGAAGTGCCGCAAATTACAAGCCCGCTATCTTCAAGTATTTTTTTATATTCGCTGTTAACTTCATATCTGTGGCGGTGGCGCTCCATTACGGATTTTTCACTGTATGCCGAGCGCGCCTTTGTGCCCGATTTCAAAATACATTCGTATTGCCCCAAGCGCATTGTGGCGCCATAGCCTGCAACAGATTTTTGTTCTTCCATTAAATCAATAACAGGGTGGAGCGTGCTTTCGCTAAATTCCGTGCTGTTAGCATCTTCTAAACCCGCAACATTCCTTGCATACTCAATAACGGCACACTGCAAACCCAAACACAAGCCCAAAAAGGGCAGATTGTTTTCACGGGCGTATTTTATAACGTTTAACTTGCCCTCAATTCCCCTAACTCCAAAGCCTCCGGGAACTACAAGCGCATCAATATCTTTAAGCACTTCTTTTACTTTTTCATCGTCAATGCAGTTATCCGATACAATCCATTTTATGTTAACCTTGGCATTTTGGGCGTACCCTGCGTGTTTTAAAGATTCCACAACAGAAATATAAGCATCGTTTAATTCCGTGTATTTTCCCGCAAGCGCTACATTTATTTCGCGTTTCGGGTGTTTGATTTTATCAATTAATTTTTTCCAATTATCTAAATTGGGACGCTTTTGCGCCATTCCCAATTTTTTAAGGATAACATTGGCAAGATTTTGTTCTTCCAGCGCAAGCGGAACTTCATAAATTGTTGACATATCACGGCATTCAATAACGCAATCTTTTGCAACAGAGCAGAAAAGCGCCAATTTTTCTTTTTCATTTTTCGTAATTTCTTTCTGCGTTCTGCAAACAAGAATTTCAGGCTGTATGCCCAAGCTTCTTAAAGTATTGACACTGTGCTGCGACGGTTTTGTTTTAAGTTCGCCCGATGTTGGCAAATAAGGCAAAAGTGTAACATGGATTGATAATGTTTTGTCGTAGCCTTCTTCTGTCCTAAACTGGCGTATTGCTTCAATAAAAGGCAGGCCTTCAATGTCGCCTATTGTGCCGCCCACTTCCGCAATCAAAAAATCGGGTGCAAACTGTTTGGCGGCTTTTTGAAGCCTTGATTTAATTTCATTTGTAATGTGCGGAATGGTTTGAACCGTAGCCCCAAGGTATTCGCCCTTGCGCTCTTTATTTATAACCGTCTGATAAACGCTTCCCGAAGTTACGTTGTTAATTTGCCCCAGGGCCGTGTCAGTAAACCTTTCATAATGCCCGAGGTCTAAATCTGTTTCAGCACCGTCATCTGTTACAAAAACTTCACCATGCTGAAACGGGCTCATAGTGCCCGGGTCAACGTTTATGTAAGGGTCAAACTTTTGTATGGCAACACTATACCCGCGCGAGCGCAAAAGCTTCCCTAAGCTTGCCGCAACAATGCCTTTCCCCAGTGAACTTACAACACCGCCTGTAATAAAAATATATTTTGTCATATTCCCCCGCCTAATTTATCTTCGGTACTTTGAAAAAATCGCCTTCCGTATACGGCGCATTTTGCATTAATTCTTCTTTTGTCTGTTCGTATTTTTCAATGTCTTCTCTCATAACATTTGAAAAATCAATGGGCTGGCTCATCGGTTCAAGTTCAGATGTGTCAACTTCGTTCATTTGTTCAACATACTTTAAAATGTCGCCCAATTGCCGCGAAAATTTAACCTTTTCCTCTTCGCTTAACTCCAGTCTGGCCAGTTTTGCAACATGTTCTACATCTTTAATGGTTATCATTGCTCTTCCCCTTTAAATAAAAATATAACAAAAACAAAGAGCATGCGCAAATTGTTTTATAGAATGTTGCAAAGATTACAATAGATTGTTATAATAAATCTGTGAAAAAATATAATGTACTGATAGTTGAAGACCATGCCCTTACCAGATTCGCCCTTATGACCTCATTAAGGGAGCAAAATTTTGTGGATAAAATTTTCGAAAGCCCTGATGCGGCGCATGCCTACGATGTTTTAAACAAAAACAATATCCACATTGTTTTAATGGATTTAGGCCTGCCCGGAATTAACGGTGTGCAGGCTACAAAAGAAATTAAAAGACTTCACAAAAAAGTTAAAATTATTGTAATAACATCGCATAACGAAGAAGCCGAAGTGCGCGAATGCTTAAATGCAGGCATTAATGCATATTGTTCGAAAGATATCAAGCCTGATAAATTAATAGAACTTATCAAAGATGTTTTAAGCGGGTGCATGTGGTTTGATTCCGTAATTTCCGAATATATCTTAAATGCAGCCAAAAATATTAAGCCTGTTGCCCAAAACACGAAAAACAATTACAATTTAACTCAAAAAGAAAAAAAAGTTCTGGAACTTATAAAAAACGGCAATACAAACAATGAAATTGCAAAGAAGTTGAATATTTCAATAAATACTGCAAAAGTTCATGTGTGTTCAATTTTGCAAAAACTGGAAGTAGATGACAGAACGCAAGCCGCAATAAAGGCTATAAACAGTAATATAGAGTGATATCATGTCAGGTTTAGCAAAAATCTTAATAATTGACGACAATCCGAAATTAATGGCGGATACCCTTCCAATGTACGGATATGAAGTTGAATGCGCCGTGGACGGGCTTGTTGCCGTAAAAATGCTGAATGCCGAAAAAACAGATTATGACCTGATTTTGCTTGATATTAAAATGCCGAACATGGACGGTTGGGAAACCCTCAAACACATAAGGGCAAACAAAAAATATAAAACAATTCCCATTATCTTATTGACATCAGTTGACAGTGACGCTAAAATTATTTCAGGATTAAAATGCGGTGCGGATGATTACATTACAAAACCGTGTATCCTGCCCAACCTTTTGGCGCGAATTGAGGCACTCTTAAGGCGTACCAACTGGGAGATGGAAAAGAAAAAGACAGAAGCCCTTCCTTTTGTGTCAGATAAACCGATAGTTGATCTTACACAAAGAGAGCAAGAGATCTTATCTTATGTTGCAAAAGGTGCATCAAACGCGCAAATTGCACAAAAGCTTTTTGTTAAAGACACCACAATTAAAACACACTTAAATAATATATACAAAAAGCTTAATGTCCAAAGCCGCGTACAGGCAACACTTTTGGCGATGCAAATGAATTTATTGTGATAGTTAAAATGAAAGATGACAAAAATGGCAAAATTAAAAGATGAACTGGTAAAATTAATTTTAGAAGACAAAGAAGAATTTAAAAAAGCAAAAATCGGCATGTTGGATTTAAGCGAATGCGAATTGAGCGTTCAGGATATTAACCATATAGATTTATCCAACATAGATTTTTCCGGCGCAAGTTTTTCCGAATCAAATTTGGCAAATGTAAATTTTGCAAACTGCGACCTCACCGGTTCCGATTTTTCAAGGGCAACAATCTCTGAATGCGATTTTTCCCAATCAATTTTGAATAATGCAGATTTCAGCTATACAACAGTATCTTTTTGTAATTTTAACGAAGCTGATATGGCAGGCTGTGTCTTTAACGAAGCGGATTTAACAGACAGCGATTTATCTTCAAGCGAAAATTTAAGCGCATGCCGTTTTGACGACGGAACAATTTGGCCGGATGCCGAAAAATTGCCCGAAGAGTTTGATAGCAAATACGATTATGATTTATCTTCCCTGCAAGATGACGAGGAAGAACAAGTGTCGGGCGAATACGAATATTAAGCTGTTTAATCCTTGTGCTGCAAGGTTTTTAATTCAGACTTGCTTTTTGTTATGTTTATTTTATAATTTTAATATAGGGTTTATTTACATGTACTAATGAAAATAGAAAGGTAAAATTTTACCCTGGAAACCACAAGAGGATTATATTATGACAAAAAAGCTAATCAGAAGTTTGCTTATATGCCTATTTGTAGCGTGTGTCAGTTTTATAGCTCCGGCGCAAGCATCTCAGCAAAAAATTAAAAGCGATATTGTTCAAACAGCTCTTAAAATGGGCGTAGATCCTTATATAGTTTTAAGTATCGCAAAGCTGGAATCAAATTTTGAACATAGAAAACAAAACCCGAGCGGAGCCGTAGGCGTTTTTCAATTAATGCCAAGAACCGCTAAAAGATTGGGGGTAAATCCTTACTCTCAAGCAGATAACATAAAAGGCGGGGTTATGTATTATCAAATGATGTACAAAAAATTCGGCTCAACGGATTTGGCACTTGCCGCATATAACGCAGGACCGGGCAATGTGCAGAAATATAAAGGTGTGCCGCCATTTAAAGAAACAAAAAGGTTTATAAGCCGAATTAAAAAAGAATACAACACAATAAAAACAGAGCCTTTGGACAAATACATGCCTGAGTCCAAAAAACCTGAAATCCAGCAGGAAGAAGCCATTTAGCGGTGAAATTGATAGATATTCACACTCACGGTGGTTTTGGAATTAATTTTAACACAGCATCAGTTGTTGATGTCCGCCTTTATGCGGCTAAAATCAAAAGCAGAGGCACTGTTGCCTTCTGCCCCACTTTGGCTACGGATTCGGTAGAAAATCTAAAAACGCAGATAGAAATTATAAATGAAGCCAAATGCACGCAGGGCAAAGACGAGGCAAAAATTTTGGGTATACACCTTGAAGCTTTATTTTTAAACCCCGAAAAATGCGGAATTCACAACAGCGAGTTTTTTTTGCCCCCAACAATTGAAAACTTCAAAAAATTGGGTTTGGGCGCGCTTGAGGGTATTAAAATTGTAACTTTAGCGCCCGAGCTGGACTTAGGGCTTATTGAATATTTAAATTCAAAAAATATTTTGGTGCAGGCAGGGCACACCAATGCCAAAGATATGTGCGGAACAAAAGCCACAACGCACCATTTTAACGCCATGCCCGAACTTCATCACAGGGAAGATTCCATAACGCTTAGCGCCATTAACAACGATGATGTTTATTGCGAAATTATAGGCGATTGCAGGCATGTGTCCGAAGATATGCTGAAACTTTTTTTCAAAGCAAAGAATAAGGATAAAATAATTTTAATAAGCGATAATCTGCCCATTGCAGGGTTTGAGGGCGATAGCATTGAATTTTGCGGAAAAACAATTTATAATGAAGGCACGGATGAAAAAGGTAAAATTGCAGGCTCTGTAATGTTTTTGGATGATATAGCAAAACTTTTGATTGAAAAGAAACTGTTAAGCGAAAAAGAAGTTCAAAAAATGGTGTGGGATAACCCCCTAAAGCATTTAGGGCTAAAAACGCCCTAAAATTAAGTTTTTTTACGATATAGATATTGTAACCAATAGCGATATCAGCACTTATACCCCTCTTATCTATTTTATATTTTTATAGATAAAATTGACACTGTTTATATAAATTGATATAATCGAGCGTAAAAATATATTTAAATATGTTATAAAAATTAACAAAGTGGAGAATAATATGAAAAATAAAGCTTTCATCCAACCCTGTCATTCTGAACACCCACCCTGTCATCCTGAACTCGTTTCAGGATCTTATAAGCGAAAAGCTTTCACTTTGGCCGAAGTCCTTATAACTCTTGCAATAATAGGTGTCGTTGCCGCACTCACAATTCCTGCGGTCGTTAAACATTATAAAGAAACACAAACAATATCACAGCTTAAAAAGGCCTATTCAACGTTATCTCAGGCAACAAGCATGGTGACGGCACAATACGGCTCTATTGAAAGTTTGGATTTTAAAGACGGCACTGCGGATGAAATGGAAAACATTTTTTTAGCGTATAAACCATATTTACACATAGCAAAATTCTGCAAAAACACTGCAGGGTGCTGGACAACAAAACCTACAAAAGCACTCAACGGCGGGGACCCGGGAAATACCGCAGCAGGGCTTGGCGGGGGAATTTATACATTTATACTTAATAACGGTATGAAAGTTAATATGGATATGTGGTCAGATGCAAGCGCACCCGATAGATTTGGTGTAACAACTAAAACGCCTGCCCTTTTAATGTTTACGGTAGATTTAAACGGAGATAAAGACCCAAATACTCTGGGCAGAGATGTTTTCGCGTTTGCACTTACGGAAAAGGGCATTGTGCCTGCGGGTTTTGCCAATAATTCCATTCGTTGCAAAACAACATCAACAGGCTGGGATTGTGCGGCTAAAGTTTTAAAAGAAAATGCCATAAAATATTAAAGCCTTACTCCACAAGGTAAATACACTCCCGCACACTTTTAAACTTGCTAATAATTTGCAAAACCTGTATAATATAAGCCATGGATACAAAAATCGATGTTATCGTTATCGGGGCGGGGCCTTGCGGCATTGCAAGCGCACTTACAATTGCACGCGGCGGGTATAAGGTTGTTGTGCTTGACCGCGGACGCAACTGGGGCAGCAAAAATATGTTCGGGGGCGCGGTTTACTTAAAATCAATTCAGGATTTATTCCCAAACTCCTGGCAAGAAGCGCCGTACGAAAGGTTTTTAACGCAGCACAGCTGGCAGTTCCTAACGTCATCCGCCTCAACGGCAATTTCCCACAATTGCCTTGAAAACCCCTCAAGCGCCACGGTTTTTCGCCCCAAGTTTGACAATTGGATGGTGGAAAGTGCCAAAAAAGAAGGAGTTTATTTTGCCCCTTCGACGGTTGTGAGAGAATTAATACAAGAAAAAGGCAAGGTTGTTGGCGTTAAAACAGATTTAGAAGAATTTTACGCACCCGTAACCATTGTTGCAGAAGGCGCTAACGCGCTTTTGGGTGAAAGCATCGGGCTTGTTAAAAAATCCACGCCAAAAGATATGATTTTAGGCGTTAAAGAAATTATAAAATTCCCCCAGGAAGAAATTGAAGCGCGTTTTAACCTTGATGAAAACAACGGCGCCTGCTTTGAATTTTTTGGCGGTTTGGGCGAAGACATTTTAGCACTCGGGTTTTTATACACTTTTAAAACCCATATAAGCATAGGGCTTGGCGTTTCTCTTGAAGATTTAAAAAACAAAAATTTGACACCATACGAGCTTTTAGAAAAATTAAAAGAACACGAAATTGTAAAAAGCCTTATAAAAGGCGGCGAAATTGCAGAATATAGCGCGCATTTAATACCTGACGCGGGCTTTGGCGCAGTACCGAAGCTTTATGCACAAGGCGTTATGCTTGCGGGCGATTGCTGCTCTTTTGTAAACCCCATACACTTTGAAGGCACAAATTTAGCCATATACAGCGGAATTTATGCAGGCGAAACCGCAATTGAAGCGATAAAAAAGAAAAATTACACTAAAAAAGTTCTGAAATTGTATAAAAAGAAACTTGAAAAAAGTTTTATTATGCAGGATTTAAAAAGCTATAAAAACGTTATGAATGTTGCAGGCAAAATGAAAAGTTCGATTTTTGATTTTTACCCAAAAATGATGCATGAATTTTTTGAGGCGTTTTTAAGCGCAAATTCCGTGCCCAAAAAGCTTTTGTATCGTAAATTTATTAAGAATTTCTTGTTCTCAAGAAAACCGGGGCACCTGTTATCTGATTTTTATCAGCTTGCCAAAACAGCTATTGAGGTGATAAAATGAAAAAAGACAGCTCATTGATAGAAAACAAATTATCCACACTTAAATATTATGCAGATAAAGACGCACACCTAAAAGTAAATCAGGAAATTTGTGCCAAGTGTGAAAACAAGTGCTGCACTTTTATATGCCCCGCAAATGTCTATGAATATGACGAAGAAAATGGTATAATGAAAGTTGAACATGAAAACTGCCTTGAATGCGGAGCATGCCGGTATGCATGCGATAAGGGCGCAATAGATTGGAAATATCCCAAAGCATCTTGCGGTGTTTTGTACAAATTCAGTTAATAAAAAAGGAGAACACAATGAATAAGTATTACTCACGTTGGTATGACAAAGACCCCGTCTTGTCAATGTCCATGCGTACTCTTTCCACCTCAGATGATTCCAAGCAAATTGCTGTCGCGCTCAATTTAATTAAAATTATTATTGAACACAACATCAAGGCGCACGAATACGAAAATGTTGAAGATATAGTGGAAGCTGTTGAAGACGGCATAATACAGCGCGGAAGCTGCCGCTGGTATGATTTAGATTCAACCGTAAGAACCGCCATTCAAATGCTTGAAAAATGTTCGCCCGAAACAAAGCAAAAAGTGGCACTTGATATGGCGCAGCTTGTTATTGAAAAAATTATCCAAGATTCTGACGATGAAGAAATGGAAGTTAAAAGCCATCTGAACATTGACGCTAAAGGCTTAAAGGGTGCGGATGATGACGAGATAGTAATTGATTTGGATGCTATTGCGGCAAACCAACTGCTTGAAGACACTGAAGATGAGTGATGTTGAAAGGTTTGAAAAACTAAAAGAAATTATTGAAAAGGACCCTGCAAATTTTCAGGCGCGCCGCGAACTTGCGGTTTTATGTCTTGATTTGGGGTTTGAGCAAATGGCGCTGAAGCATTTGGATTACCTGGCGCAGGTTTTTCCAAATGACCCCAATTTGCATTTCAATATAGGAATTTGCTGGGAAAAATTAAAACGTCCGAAGTTTGCCCTAAATGCCTATAAAAGGGCGGTTTCCCTGAAAGATGACGAGCCCGATTATTTGTATAATTTAGCGCTGACCTTAGAAGAACTTGGCATGGACGATGAAGCTATGTCGAAATTCAAAAAGGTTGTTGTGCTTGAATCTGATGACGCCAATTCCTTTTTTTGCATAGGCTCTATTTATGCCAAAAAAAATGACAGCGAAAACGCCGTTAAATGCTTTAAAAAAGCAATAGCCTTAAATTATAGCGACTATTTTGCGCATTTTTATTTAGCCCAGGAATACAAAAAAATGGGTAAAATTGACCTTGCAAAAGAAGAATATAAAAAGGTGACAGAACTTTCATCAGATTACTCCTGGGCTTATTTCAACCTGGGGCAAATTTTTTGGGAACAGGGAGATGTTGAAAACGCAATCTTTATGCTTTATAAAACAATTGAAAAAAACAAAAACGATATTGAAGCATACAAGCTTTTGATAAGAATACTTTTAAAAGAAGAAAAATTGAAGGATGCCCAAAGCCTTGCGCTGGGCGCGCTTGAGCACTTTAAAAATAACGGGGATATTTACTATCTTCTGGCAAAAATTTACGAAAAAACAGGGGATAATAAAGCCTGTGCCGAAAATTTGCAATACGCGCTTGATAACTATAAAACGCTCAATTTCAACCCCAAAGCCGTAAAAGGGGAGCTTAAGGGTGAAAAATAATGCACAATATTACATGGCTTTCAGTCACATATTAAATGTTTCACCTCTTTTTAAAACCGCTCTTTTGGAATTTTTTGAATTTGATGTACAAAGGGCATGGCGCGCTACAAAAGACGATTTAAAACAATTTGCGCTTAAGCACCCCGAAATTTCCGTACCGAGAAATTTTTTGCCCCAAAGAAACGCAATTGAGCCTGAAGATACTTATAATCAAGCCATAAAAAGCGGCATAAAATTTATCACCTGCGAAGATGACACTTACCCGAACCTGTTAAAACAAATTCCCGATTATCCGCTTTTGCTTTATTACAAAGGCGATTTGGCGCGGATAAATTTTAATTCAACCCTTGCAATAGTTGGGTCAAGGCGCGCTTCTGAAAGCGCCAAATTGGCACTTTCAAAAATAATAACCCAAATGAAAAACCTGCCCGTTACAATAGTTTCAGGGCTTGCATACGGAGTTGACGCGGCCGCACACAGGGGTGCAATTGAAAATAATATCACAACAATTGGGGTTATAGCCTCGGGCTTTGATTTTATTTACCCCGAATGCAACAGAGATTTATATAAAAAAATTGAAGAAACCTGGGGCGTTATTTTTAGCGAATACCCTGCATCCACAGTTCCGCTGCCGCATAATTTTCCGCAGAGAAACAGAATTGTAACGGGTTTGGGCCAAGGCACACTTGTGGCGGAAGCTGCCCTAAAAAGCGGCGCTTTGATAAGCGCTAATTTAACGCTTGAGCAGGGCAGAGAATTAATGTGCATGCCGGGGCTTATTTCAAACCCAAATACCGAGGGTATTTATAAGCTTGTAAAACAGGGGGCACCCATTATCACAAGTGCTGAGGATATTTTTGAGATTTTGGGCTGGCAATTTGAAACGTGTGATGAAAAAATTAATTTAACAGGTGAAGAAAAAAATGTTTTTGATATAATATCTATTGAGCCTGTATCATTTGAAAAAATTCAGATAAAAATACCTGACTTTGATATTTCAAAATTAATGATTATCTTAACGGAGTTAGAATTAAAGGGGCTTGTTAAACAGATAAATGGAAATTATTTAAAGGTGTAAGGCAGTAAAATGGCAAAAGAAAAAGCTCTTGTAATTGTGGAATCGCCCGCAAAATCTAAAACAATAAAGAAAATTTTGGGTGAAAATTACTCAATAGAGGCAAGCTACGGCCATATCAGGGATTTGCCCAAAAAAGAGCTGGGTTTTGACATTGAAAACGATTTTAAGCCCGTTTTTGCCGTTATCCCCGAAAAAAAGAAAGTTGTGGATGCGCTTAATAAGGCAGCGCAAAAATCTGATAAAATTTACCTGGCGTCCGACCCTGACCGCGAAGGTGAAGCCATTGCCTGGCATGTGCGGGAAGTTTTAAAAGTGCCGGATGAGAAAATTTATCGTATTGTGTTTAACGAAATAACGCCAAAGGCCATAAAAGAGGCAATAAAGAATTCGCGCCCCATTGATATGAATTTGGTGCAAGCCCAGCAAACAAGGCAAA
>CAZYYK010000047.1:0-12713 GCA_964651135.1 uncultured Gammaproteobacteria bacterium
TTTATTTTACTATTCCCAAATCCAGCACCTTTTTAATGTGTTTTACGATTTTTTTGTGGATTTCTTCTTTGTCCATATCCCCTTTGACAGTTATAAAATTATGTTCCTGTTGCAATTTATCGTATTCCTTCAAACACCTTGTCTGATAAATTTCAAAACTGTTATAAATATCAGTCGAAATTCCTATGTCGCGCCCGGATTCAAAATAATCAAGCCCGTCTGCTCCAATCATTCTTTTTAAAAGTTTATCCACGGGCATTTTTAAATAAAACACCAAATCGGGCACGGGGGCGTAATTATAAAGGTTTTTCACCCATTTAATATCATGCCCGCGAACAGAATCCCGCACATAGGCAGTGTAAATGTATCTGTCTAAAACCACTATAAAACCTGCCTTAAGCGCAGGGATTATTGCATTTTCAAGCCTGTCTGCGTAATCTGCCGCATACAAAAGTGAAAAAGTTGTGGCATTAAGCAAATTCTTTTCTTTGGCCTCGTTTATAACTTCAGAAATCAGGCGCGACGTTTTCCACTCAGACAACATGCACGCAAAGCCTTCTTTTTCGATATATTTTTTAAGCATGTTAACCTGGGTGCTTTTGCCGGCACCGTCCGTTCCTTCTATAACAATTAAAAGCCCTTCATAGCCGTGTTTTTTATACTTTGACATTTTTCAAAAGCCCCCTTTGTTCTAAAAGTTTTGTCACTTTTTGTCTTATAAACATTTGTTTTTTATGAATACTTTCCATAGCGTCAATGCGCACCATGCCGTATTCTTCCAGCATTTTGTTATATTGTTCTATAACGCGGTTTTGGAAAATAACATAACTTTTATAAGGATTATTTGAAAGTTTTAAATCCATGCCGGCTTCATAAAACTTGGGCTGGCGGTTTTCACAAATCCGCTCCAATGAAATCTTAGCGCTCACATCAAAATAAAAGGTTAAATCCGGCTTAACTGCAAAACCGTACATATCTTTAACCCATTTAATATCAACGTTTCTTGCAACATCGCGCGCAAATGCCGTATAAACATAGCGGTCTGCAAGCACAATAAAGCCTGCTTTGAGCGCAGGTATTATAATGCGCTCCAGCCTGTCTGCAAAATCAACCGCATGAAGAAGGCTAAACGTGCGCCCAGAAAGCAGATTTTTCTTCTTCGCGCGCTTTGTTGTTTCTGAAATTAAATCAGAGGAGTTCCACGAGGTTAAAATAACGTCCTGGTTTAATTCTTGAAGCCAGGAATAAAGCAAATCAATCTGCGTGCTTTTGCCCGAACCGTCTATTCCTTCAGCGCAAATAAGTGCGCCCTTGAGATTGTGATTTTTTAGAAATCTTAACATTTTTGCCCTTGTATTTTATTTATTTTACGTCTAATATTATATCATACAAATGGAGTTTAACAAAATGTTTGAAATTTTGTTTAACAAAATGTTTGAAATTATAAAGAAGTCTTTAATAACCCTATTCTGCCTTTGGCGCTTGTTTTATATTTAATTGTTTTTGCACTTTTTGCGCAAAGCGTTTCTTTTCAAAATTCAATTTTTGTAATTATATTTTTTATAGCTCTTTTTGTGTTGAACGCAGGCTTTTTTTCAGGCTGGTTCGGGATGATTAAAAAAGCAAACGCAAATGTCGACAAAGAATATAAAACAGAAGAAGACAAATTGCAGGATATTATTGATTTGAGAAAAGAATTTTTCACATCCGTGGCTTCTTATATTCTGCCTGTTTTCAGCATTTTTGTTTTGCACTATTTTGCATTTTTATTCTGGATGTATCTGAACATAAAATTTGCCAACCGTTTTTTGGGCAGCATAAATTTTCTGCTCACAACCCCTATGGATTGGAGCAAAAGCATACATTCCGCCGTTGATTTTTTATCAACCCTGCCCCCTGCAAAGCTTGAAATTATAAGAAACTGGCAGACGCTTTTTATCTGTGCAATATTTTTATTTATCGTATTTACTGTTTTTGTGCTGCCGGCACTTTATTACGCAAAAGATAACTCCAAAAATCCGTTTTTGGCTTTTTTCAGGGCTTTTATAGCCGTGTTCAAACGCCCGTTAGGGGTTTTGGGCTTAAATTTGTTTATTATAGTTTCCCTTGTTTTCATCCAAATTTTGGGCTACATGTTTTCGGCAAACAAGATTTTATCTTTCATTTATTTGGTTTTGTTAATTTATGTATTCGTCTTTTTAGTTGTGTTAATATTTAGATACTATGGAGACAAAATTGCCGATAATAGTAATAACGGGCCCGACAGCGAGCGGGAAAACCAAGCTTGCGATAAGGGCAGCGAAGAAGATTAACGCTGAAATTATTTGCGCTGATTCAAGAATTGTTTATAAAGATTTTGATATTGTAAGCGCAAAACCATCATCCGATGAGCGCGAAGGGGTTGAACATCACCTTATAGATATAATTGATGCGAATAAAACTTTCAGCGCGGGCGATTTTGTTTTTTATGCGCAAAAAGCCATAGATAAAATTGAAAAAAAGGGCAAAAGAGTTATAATTTCAGGCGGCACGTGGTTTTATATAAAAGCGCTTTTGGATGAAAAACAAATGCCCCAAATAAGCGCAAATAAAAAATTAAGAAAAGAGCTTGAAAAATATTCTGCTGCCGAACTTTACAAAATGCTTCATGAGCTTGACCCCAAAAGGGCGTCGGAGATTGAAAAAAACAATGTTGAAAAGGTGATACGTTCTATTGAAATGTGCAAAGCCATAAATGCGCCGATATCCGAGTTTAAAAGAGAAGAGAATAAAAAATATGAAGCAAAGTGGTTTATGCCTGATATAAGCCGCGATGAGGTTTATGAGAACATAAATAAAAGGGTGGATGAAATGATAACCCTCGGGCTTGAAGATGAATTTAAGAGGGCGGTTAAAAAATACGGGGCGGATAATAAAATTATTGCAAATACCATTGGCTATGCCGAATTTTTGAAATATGAAGACAAAAATGAGATTATTGATAAAATTAAGCAGCACACAAGGAATTTTGCAAAAAGGCAGTTCACATATTTTAAAAATAATAAAGAAATTCAAATCATAGTGAAAAATTCCTTTAATATTTCTTAATATAAAGTGGTAAGTATGTCAATTTTATATATTATTTATACTTTATATATATAAGAATCTGTAAGGAGAAACTTATGATTATTTCCAAAATTAAAGAACTTAACGCAGCCGGTTCTGCAAGAAGTGCCAAAAATTCTTCAGGAAAGATCCATGCATTAAGCGAATCGGAATACAACAGTGTTAAAAACAAAGCGTCGGAAAGAGGCGTGGCATTTGACAGCATAAAGGATTACGGGTGCAGAATTTTTTGCCGCATTCAACAAAATGCCGGTAACAGAATGGTAACAGTCAGAAACCAGCAAACCGGAGAAGACGAACAAGTTGATATTTTAACGGCAATGGCTAATTCTTATGACAGTGTTCTTGACACGGTTTTAGATGAGAAATTGGAAAGAATTTTGGGTAAGCAAGACGGCTCCTGGAACGTTGATTGGTTCAGAGAAGGCACAACAAATTCAAAGCTTGCAATGTTAAGAAAAGCCGGGATTGATGTGCAAATATTGGACGGAGATAACAGAGCATATGTGTTTTCATTGATTGATGCAGAAGGAAACGTTATACAAGATGAAAACGGCAAGTTTGCGCAGGTTATAAAAGCAGATTTGGGAATTCCGGACGGCTTTTTCCAAAGAAGCGAAAGAAACATGGCGCTTATTTTAGATGCTATGGGCTATAACTGTTTAACAGCGCTTGATTTCACCAAAGAAGAAATGGCGATGATAAGAGAATTGGCCGAACTTGACAATTCACAATTAGGCACATCTTCAGGCAAAAAGGTAACAGATATTTATTCAAAAGCATCTGTCGGCCAAGGCAGCGTATTTGGAAAAGGCGGTGGCAAAGAAGGTGTTTCAAACCTCACAGAAGAGGAATTAAAGATGATGGCTGTGGACATAGAGGAAAAAATCCCCGACACCCAAGAAACAGAAAGTTCAAAAACAGAAGCAGAACAAGAAGAAGAAAACAAAGAAAAAACAAGCAAAACAAAAGTAAGCAGAGCAAAATATAATGCAATGATAGAAGATAAAACAGAACAAGCCACAGAAGAATATGAAGACCAAACAGGCCTTGAAGCTGTTGCCCATCAAATAAGAAAGTTCAGAAAACAGGCAGAACAAGAAGTGAGCAAAAAATACGCGGTAGCTTAAACATTTTGAAGAAAGAGAAACATAATGATTATTTCAAAAATTAAAGAATTAAACCAAAAAGCGGCAGCATCAAATGCAGCAAGTGCTTCAAGCAATGGCGGTGCAAAAAAAACAAGTTTCAGCGAAAAGGAATACTGCGGCTTAAAGGGTAAACTTTCACAATACGGCGTTGATATTGAAGGCCCGGGCAAACACGGAGATTTCAAAAATGTTTTGAGTAACGTTAATGCGGGTTTAAATTCAGGCTGTATGATAAGCGTTACAAACGCAAAAGGCGAAGAAGAACAAGTTGAATTAAACCAGGCTATTGCAGATTCTTATGACTCTGTTTTAGACATGGTGCTTAAACAAAAATTAGAAAAAGTTTTGGGCACGGGCAGCTGGAAAATAGAAAACCTTAAAACGCCTCAAGTGCAGGCGAAATTGAAAAAAGCAGGCATTGAATTTAAAGTTTTGGATCACCGTATTTATACTTTTTCTTTAATTGATGACGAGGGAAATGTTATACAGGATGAAAACGGCAAACTGGGCCAAATTATAATGACTGATAAAGTTCTTCCTGACGGCTATATGCAGGGTGTAGATAAAAACTGGAACGCCATTTTGGATGCTGTGGGATACAATTGTGTATCTGAACTTGATTTCACCGCGGAAGAATGGAATCAAATTAAACAGTTAGCTGAACTTGATAACTCGCAGCTTGGTAGTTCAAGCGGCAAAAAGACAACCGATATCTATAAAAACGCCAAAGTTGTTGTTGCAGGAAAGTTTGGCGGAAAAGGCGGCGGTTCAACCCCGGAAGATGCGGCTGCACTACTTGCAGAAGAAGCCAGCCTGTTTGCTTTCGAAGAAGAAGAAATGTTAAAAGACAAGCTGGAAGCGCAAAAAATATTAGAAACAAAAGCAGAAAAAGAAAAAGAAGAAATTGAAAAAGAAGAAGACCAAGCAGGCAAAAAAGACGGCAGAATTTCGGTAAGCAAAGCTAAATATAATAAAATGCTTGAACAAAAAGTTCAAACCTTGGCTCAAGAATACGAAGACCAAACAGGGCTTGAAGCTACCAGTTTTAAAATTAACATCTTTAAAAAAGATGCAAGAGAAGAACTTGATAAAAAATATGTAGCGGCATAAAAATCTAAATCATAAAAAAAGGGCTGAATTCAGCTCTTTTTTTTGTTTCCGAAAATTTCTTTTGCACGCTTTAATTTAGCATGCATTATGGTTTTGACTTTTTCAACAACATCAGTGCCCATTTTATCCTGGATATTCAAAATTGCTTTTTGCATATTTTCCATATCTTCATCCGTGTAGTTTTTATAATCTATTTTGTTTGTTACGTTTTCTATGTCTTTTTCCGCCTTTTCTATAATTTCAAAAACAACGCTTAATTCCACATCATTTAAATAGAGTTTCTTTTGCAGTTCTTTGTATAATTTATCTTTTGCCTTTGCCCGCTCCTGCACCATTTTTTCGTACCCCAAAGGGTCATCTTTTGGGTTTATGTAAAGTGATTTCATTGCTTCATATATATTCATTTTTTATCCTCACTGTGTGCAAATTTATAATTGCAAACTCCTTCTAAACCGTATTTATCAAGATATAACAGCATTATTTCCCTGCTTATTAATTGAAAAGCAAGCGCATTGCCGTATGCTTCAAACGCCCTTTGGGTTGACAGTTCAAGGATTTCATTAAGCTCATCCTTGGTCATTCCTTTTGCTTTATATAAAAATGTAGGGGAAAATTCATCTTCCTGAACCGTTTCGCCCACAACGCCATATTTTTCTGGGGCTTCTCTTAATTTTGTGTGTCTTCCCATTGTAAAAACACTCTTGCCGTAAGTGTTTATTATATCAGTGTTTTCGCATATCATATCAATGGTTTGAATAGCGTCTTGTTTTGTTTCTGCGGGAAAACCGAAAAAAATAAAGGCAAAATTGAATATGCCGGCCTCATAAGAATCTCTTAAAACGTTCAGGCGGTTGTCTATGTCAATTCCTTTGTTTATAAGCTCCATAATCTTTCTAGAGCCGGATTCAAGCCCCCATAAAATCATCTTAAGGCCTGCCGCATGCGCTTTTTGTAAAATTTCTTTTGTAAATTCGCTCTCAAGCCTTGCATCGCAGAAAAACGAAATATTCAAATCTTCCTGCAAGAACCTTTCAGCCATTTTTTCCATATACTGAGGGCTTATTGCTTCATCTATAAATTCAAACTTGCTGATGCCGTACTTTTCTTTCATCATTTTAATTTGTTCAACAAGTTTATCTATGTTTTTAATGTTGTAATGCATGCCAAAATCATGATCGCAAAAACTGCACTTGCGCCAGTAACATCCGCGCGATGTCTGGAAAGGTATGACAATTGCGGGTGTAAAATAATCCTTTAAATTGTAACAGTCTAAATCAAGAGGTTTCATATCATCAAGCTTCATCGGTGTTATTTTTTCGTTCACAACAACCTTGTTGTCTTTTATATAAAGCAAATTAGGCACTTTTTCAATTTCAATTTCACCTGCTATATGCCTTGCAAGCTCAAATGTTGGCGCCTCACCCTCTTCAATACTGATTGAATCGCAAAACATGTCAAAAAATTCTTTTCTTTTTAAAAGATTATCCACAACGCGCCCGAAGAAATTGCCGCCTATATTTATATGCGCTTTTGTTCTTTCTTTCAGCATTTTGCACAAAGTAAGCCCGCCCACAATCTGGCTTGATGAATTTATTGAAACGCCTATGTAATCTGCACCTTTGGCAACAATATCGTCAATTATGCCCGCGTAATATTCTAAAAATATGTTTGTGTTTTCATCCTCAACATAATATTTCATGCTTTCGAAATTTAATTTGAAGCGCTCATTTTGAAAACCCGTAAACGAAATAAGGGTGGGATAATAAGGCATAGAAACAATTTCAAGCGCCTTGTTTATTATATTTAAAGATTCCAAAAAAAGTTTAGGGTTATAAAATAAATCCCCTGATTTTAAAACATTTACAGCCCCTTCAGCCAAAACAGGAATTACCGCGGCATTAGAATTTTTCTCAAAAAATTCTTTAATCATCCAGTGTTTAACAATTAAATTCTGTTCTTTTGCGCTGTAATCTTCAAACTGTTTGTCGTTTTCGTAAAATTGGCAGATAACTTTATACAAAGAAGTTTTCAAATCTTTTGCCTTATGATACGCTTCACTGACGCTTTTTTGAGTAAGAATTTTATTATAAAAATCTATGTTCAAATCCATACCGCAGGCTTCATACGCTGTCCCTTTAAATTGACCTAAAAGAGAAGGTATTGCAAAATGGGGGTTTGAAGGCATCCATTGCGGGGGGAACAAAAATAAAATCTTCATAAAGTATCCTTTTATTCTATACCGTAATTTTAAGGCTTTCGGGCGCGGACAAAAACCATCAAAAGGAGTATTTATAAACCTTTAAGCTTTTACTAATCACTTTTTTATGGTATCTTAAAATCTATGAATCAGATTTATACAAAAATTAAGGAAGCTAAAAAGGTTTTGATTATATCCCATGTCAATCCGGACGGGGACACTTTAGGGGCAATGTGCGCGCTGAAGCTAGCTTTGGGCGAAAAGGCCGATATGCTTGTTCAAACTTCAAAAAAGGTTTCTTCGCATGAAATTTATGATTTTTTACCCGATATTAAAAGCGCCAAAACGCTTGTAAACGTTGAAGATATTTATGATGCCGTTATTTGCGTGGATGTTGCGGCACGTGACAGGATAGTTGAGCGTGCAAAGAAAATTTTTGACAAAAGCCCGCTCACAATAAATTTTGACCACCACAAAACCAACAACGGTTTTGCAAAGTATAATTTGATAGACCCCGCAGCTTCAAGCACATGCGAGCTTTTATTTACATTTTTTGAAGAAAACAAAATTAAAATTACAAAAGATATTGCAGATTGCCTTTATGTAGGCATTTTAACCGATACGGGGAGCTTTCGCTACGAAACAACAAGCCCGAAAACCTTTGAAATTGTAAAAAAGCTTGTTGAGACGGGTGTCAGCCCTTCTGATATTGCCAAAAAATGCTATGACCTGAAACCCAAGAATATGGTGCTTTTGCAGGCGCATTGCGTTAGTAATGCCCTGTTTTTGCGCGGCGATAAAATTGCCTACACAGTTATTTTAAATTCCGATATGGAAAAATTTAAAGCGTCAGATGAGCACACAGAAGGCATTGCAGAAAGCTTAAGAAGCATTAAAACCGTTGAAATTTCTTTTGTTATAAAAGAAGCGGGCAAAAACTGCTTTAAGGTGAGCTTAAGAAGCAAATACCGCGATATTGCAAAAATAGCACAAATATTCGGCGGCGGCGGGCATGCTTTTGCTGCGGGCTGCACAATTAAAATGCCAAAAGATGACGCAATAAAAGCGCTTTTGGGTGAAATTGAAAAAATATTATAGTGCCGAAAGGTTTGCGCAGATATTTTTAGCACATTTTAAATACTGTTGAATATCATCTGTGCTGTTCAATTCTGTTGCGGCAGTAAGAATTTTGTTATCATCAATTTTAATACCCGCCAAAATATTTTGTTTTTTCATATAGTCCAAAAATTTATCGGCATTATCAACTTTTAAAACAAATTCATTCACAAATTCATTATTTAAAATTTCATATCCGCCCTTAATTAAGCCATCTGCAAGTGCGTGGGCATTTTGGGCTGAAATTTCAGCTATTTTTATAAAATCTTCACCCGTCAAATCCAAATATAAACTGGCACAAAGTGCGCTCAATGCCTGGTTTGAGCAAATGTTGCTTGTGGCTTTTTCGCGCCTTATGTGCTGTTCGCGCGCTTGAAGTGTTAAAACATAAGCCTCTTTGCCTTCTTTATCTTTTGTTTTGCCCACAATTCTTCCCGGCAACTGGCGTTTGTGTTCATCTTTGCATGCCATAAAACCGCCGTAAGGGCCGCCAAACGAGGTTGGAATGCCAAGGGTTTGAAAATCGCCCGCCATAATATCAACTTTGGGAGGTTCCAAAAGTGCCAGGGATGTTAAATCAACGCAGGCAATTAAAAGCGTTTTTTCGGGTACAGTTGGTGTTTGCACAATTTCGCCGTAATAATTGGGCGTTTGATACAAAACACCCGCGCAATCATCGGGAATGTTATCCGCTTCATCAAGCACAAGTTCAATATCATTTGCCCAGAGGTATGTTTTTATAACTTCCAAATAATTGGGGTTTAGGCCTTTTGCCACAAACACTTTATTTTTTTTGGCAATTCTTACTGCCATCAAAAGCGCTTCGGCACAGGCTGTTGCGCCGTCATATACGGATGCGTTTGAAACATCCATATTTGTTAAGTTGCAAATTTTACTTTGAAATTCGTACATAACTTCAAGCGTGCCCTGCGAAATTTCCCCCTGATAGGGAGTGTAGGCAGATAAAAATTCAAAGCGGCTTGTAATGGCAGCAATTGCAGGCGGTACAAAACGGTTGTAGCTTCCGCCGCCCAAAAAACTGATATAATCTGTTTTGTTAAGCCTTGATAAAGTTTTAAGTTCTTTTTGAACGTCAATAGGGCTTTTTGCGTCTGCCAAATCCAAATTTTCCATACGCGCCATTTTAGGTATAACATCAAAAAGTTCATCAATTGAAGATAAATTTATACTTTCTAAAAGCTGTTTTCGCGTGTCTTTAGTGTGTGTTAAAAATTTATTTTGCATTATGCAACTTCTTCGCTGTAATCTTCGTACTCCATAAGCCCTATGGTGTCTTGTGCGAAATTAACGGGTTCAACCTTAATTAACCAGGCATCCCACGAATTTTCGTTCATAATTTCGGGCGAATTGATTAAAGCTTCGTTTATTGCAATAATCTTGCCGCTTACGGGCATGTAGATTTCACTTGCCGCTTTAACAGATTCGATTGTTGCAAAAGCCTCATTTTTATCAAACGTTGAGCCGACTTCAGGCAATTCCACAAAAACAATATCCCCAAGCTGTTCAACCGCATAATCGGTTAAACCCACTATGGAGGCATTGTCGTTTTCTAAAATCCATTCATGTGTTTTGGAACATAAAATTCCTTCCGGTGCTTTCCCTTTTTCCACTTATTTGCTCCTGTCCTGTGCTATAACATTTTTTTGTACAAAAGGTCTTTTGACAACTTTTGCATTATATAGTTTATTTCTTACCATGACTTGTACCTCTGTGCCAATAGGAAATGGTGTTTTATTAAGAAATGTTAAAGAAATATTTGATAAATCAACATACCCAAGCCCTATATATTTCCCAGAAGTGGGCGAAATTCCGCCGCTTGTAACAAAGCCTGTTTTTTTGTCTTCAAAATAAATTTCATACCCGTGACGTGCAATTGCTTTATCAGCCATTTCAAAAGCGATGAGTTTTTTGGTTTTGGGCTTTTCACCCGTCACCTGCCCCATTATCACATCACGTCCTGTGTAATTTTCTTTTTTATCTTTTGGAATTGACCACAAAAGCCCCGCTTCAATTGGCGTTGTGGCTTCATCCAAATCATTGCCCCAAAGGTGCAAGCCCGCTTCTAACCTTAAAGTGTCGCGCGCGCCAAGGCCTATCGGTTCAATTGAATATTTTGCACCCAGTTCAAGAATTTTGTTCCAAAATTGGGCTGCATATTTATTTTCAACCATAATTTCAAACCCGTCTTCGCCCGTGTAGCCTGTTCTTGAAACGTAAGTGTCAACATCAAGGAGTTTTGTTTTTAAAATTGAAAAATAAGAGGGCTGCAATTCTTCTTTAAGGCCCATTTGGTCAATTATTTTTTTGGCATGCGGCCCTTGAAGCGCCAAAAGGGCGTAATCATCCGATTTATTTTCAATATTTACATCAAAATCTTTTTTATTGGCACTTATATGCTCAAAATCCTCACTTATTCTTGAAGCATTCACAATCAAAAGGTAATTTTCATCCCCAAGCTTATAAATTATTAAATCATCAATAACGCCGCCTTTTTCGTTTGTAAGCTGGCAGTAAACGGCTTTGTTTAATTCCAGTTTTGAAACATCTTGCGGCACTAAGGTTTGCAAGAAACTAAGCGCGTCTTTTCCTGTTACAAAAAATTCGCCCATATGCGATACATCAAAAAGCCCCACATTTTCCCTTACATTTTTGTGTTCTTCCAAAATGCCTTTGTATGAAACAGGCATCTGCCAGCCCCCGAAGGGCACCATTTTGGCGTTTAATTTAATGTGCTCATCGTATAAGACGGTTTTCTTATCCATTTTTAATATTCTCCTCTCGTATAAATCCGCGGCAGACGCACTTTTAGGCGGCATGTAAGTTCGTAATTTATTGTGTTTAAAATTTTTGCCCACTCGTTAATTGAAAAAAAGTCTTTGTCGTCTTCGCCCAACAGCGTTATTATATCACTTATTTTGATGTCGGGCACATTTGTAACGTCAAACATCATCTGGTCCATGGTAATCTGCCCTATTTGGCGCACCATAGTGCCGTTTACAGTGCCAAATATCTGCCCTGAGAGTGCTCTCGCAACACCATCTGCGTAGCCTACGGGAATTGTTGCAACTTTTACGGGGCTTTTGGCCACAAACTTGTGCCCGTAGCTTACCCCTTCATTTTTTTCAATGGCGTGGATATTGGTAATGCGCCCCTTTAAACCTATCACCTGCTTAAGATCGGGTATGGGGGTGTTATTTGAATAAGGTGTGAGCCCGTACAGCACAATTCCAAGGCGCGCCATATTGTAAAATTTTGATTTTTCAAGCGCTGCAGGGCTGTTTGCGCTATGTATTATTAAATTTTTTGTGTCAATTTGCTTTATAATGTTTTCAAAAATTCGGTTTTGTTCTTTAAAAAGAGTTTTGTTTTCAACATCGGCAAAGTGGGTGAAAATGCCTTCTAAATCAAGATATTTTGCCCCCTGCACTTTTTTTATAAAATCAACGGCTTTTTGTTTAACAATTCCGATACGGTTCATGCCGGTGTCTATTTTTATATGCGCCTTGATTTTTTTGTTGGTTTTTTCATACAAATTTTTGGCAACTTCAAGGTGCTCATCACTAAAAATCGAAATTGAAATATCATTTTGAAGCGCACTTTCAAAAGACCAAATAGGCACAGCCCCCAAAACCAAAATGGGTGTGGTTATTTTGTTTTGCCTTAATTCCAGGGCTTCATCAATTGACGCTACGCCAAAAGATGTTATTCCGCAGGCTAAAAGGGTTGGCGCGCACGTAAGTGCGCCGTGCCCGTAGGCGTCTGCCTTTACAACCGCCATTATTTGAACATTTTCGGGGATAATTTTTTTAAGTTCCAAAACATTATGCTCCAAATTTCCAAGGTTAATTTCAACCCAGGCATCGCGATGTTTGTTTGAAAATCTTCCTCTGTTATTTAGCATAATCCCCCTCAAAGCTATGATAAATCAAAATCAAAGCGCTTGCAAGGAGAGTTTTTATAAATATTGCAAAGTTTGAAAAAACTGATACAATTAAAATATAATTGGCGAAAGG
>CAZYYK010000048.1:0-7853 GCA_964651135.1 uncultured Gammaproteobacteria bacterium
ACCAAAGATGTGGCCAAAAACCTGAATATAACAACAATAGTACACACAAAAAACAGAGGCTACGGCGGAAACCAAAAATCTTGTTACAGCGCGGCACTAAAAAGTAACGCCGATATTGTTATAATGCTCCACCCCGATTATCAATACAGCCCCAAACTTATAAGCGCTATGGCTTCCATGATTGCATACGGTGAATATGACGCAGTTATAGCTTCAAGAATGCTCGGAAATTCCGCAAGAAAAGGCGGCATGCCCCTTTACAAATTTGTTGCCAACAAGTTTTTAACAGCATTTCAAAATTTCATGCTGCAAGAAAGGCTTTCGGAATACCACACAGGCTTTAGAGCCTTTAGAAGAGAAATTTTGGAAGAACTGCCCCTTGAAGATTGCGACGATGATTTTATTTTTGACAACGAAATGTTATCGCTTATTTTCTATCACAAATTTAAAACAGGCGAAGTTTCATGCCCCACAAAATATTTTCCGCAGGCATCTTCCATTAATTTTATGCGCAGCGTTAAATACGGGCTTGGCGTTTTAAAAATAAGCTGGCTTTATTTTTTGGCAAAACACGGAATTTATAAATCCAAAATATTTAAGAAAAACGCCAAAAAGCTGGATTTGACAAAAGAATTGAATTATTATTACAAGTCGCAGCAGCAAAAATTGGAGCTATAAATGCAGGAATTTATAAGATTAAAAATTGAAGATGTTATTCTGGTAAAACCCAGGGTTTTTGGGGATGAGCGGGGTTATTTCACGGAAACCTATAAAAAATCAGAATTTTTTAAAAACGGCATAGATGTTGAATTCATGCAGGATAATATGTCGCAATCAACCAAAGGCGTTTTGCGCGGGCTGCATTATCAGGCAAATCCAAAGCCCCAGGCAAAACTTGTGCGCTGCACCAAGGGGAAAATTTTTGACGTTGCAGTTGATATAAGAAAAAATTCTAAAACCTTCGGCGCCTGGGCGGGTGAAATTTTATCGGATGAAAACAAACACGCGCTTTATATACCCCAAGGCTTTGCGCACGGGTTTTTGGTTTTAAGCGATACAGCACAGGTGTATTACAAAGCCTCAAGTGAATTTGACGCCGCGCTTGATAGGGGAATTTTGTGGAATGACCCTGATATTGCAGTTGATTGGGGTTTGGCCGCTTTAAATATTGAACCTGTTTTGAGCGATAAAGATAAAAACCAAAAAAGAAGATTAAAAGATGTTGGAGATTTACTATGAAGGCTTTAGTAACCGGTGCAAAAGGCATGCTCGGGCATGACTTATGCCCAATTTTAGAAGATAGCGGATATGAAGTTATTGAAACAGATATCAATAACCTTGATATAACAGATTTTGAGGCTGTCCAAAACTTTTTTAAGCGCGAAAAACCCGATGTTGTTGTGCACTGTGCCGCTTACACAAACGTTGATAAAGCGCAGGATGAAATGGAACTTGCGCGAAAAATTAACGCCAAAGGTACTGAAAATATAGCTGTTGCAGCAAATGATATTGGCGCTGTTATGGTTTACATTTCAACAGATTACGTATTTGACGGGCAAAAAAAGGGCGCATGCACGCCTGCCGATACCCCAAACCCCATAAATAACTATGGCATTACAAAACTTGAAGGCGAGCAGGCCGTTCAAAAACACTGCAAGAGACACTACATCACAAGAACAAGCTGGCTTTATGGGCATTACGGCAAAAATTTTGTTGAAACAATGCTTAATTTAGCGCATATGCAAGAAATTAAGGTTGTTGATGATCAGTGCGGCTGCCCCACATGGAGCGTGGATTTAGCGGTTGCAATAGCAAAAATTTTAGAAGAAAAAATGCCATACGGCATTTATCACGCCTGCGGTGGCGGAAAAACAACCTGGTACGGCTTTGCAAAAGAAATTTTCAAAAAAAGCGGCCTGGATGTTAATTTAAAACCCTGCAAAAGCGAAGAATATAAAACAAATGCCGCACGCCCCAAAAACAGTGTAATGCACAACAACGGGCTTTTAAGGAATTGGAAAAGCGCACTTAAGGATTATTTATATCTAAGAAGTTAGGTTGTAATTTTTAATTAAGTTGTCAACCAATTTTATAAATTCATCCCTTTCTTTTTGCGGGGATAAAATCTCGCACGCGTCAAAATACTTTAAAAGCCTTAATCTTAAAACGTTTTTGTCTTCAAATTTATTTATAACAACCGCACTGCCGTCTTTTTGATATTCAATTTCTTCGCCTTCATAGGGGCGGTAATTCTTCACAAGCCGCCCTTTTATTTTAAAAACCGTGGCAGATATAAAAGACTGCCTGTTTGAAATTTGAACATGGTTTTGAATTTCTGAAATATCATCAAGCAAAAATTGTTCGTTTATCAGCTTGTTTTCGTTAAATGCCATAAGATACACCTTGTTTCCCAAATAGCGTATGCAAAGAGGCGTAACAATAAAAGGCATGGTGCGGTATATTATTTTTATTTTCTGATTGTTTTCTTCAATAAAATAAGACAGTTTTTCAATAGTATCAGCACATTTTAAATTCAGACGCTCGGAAGATTTCAGCGCCATATGCCTGTTATAATGGTTTTTGCACTCTTGCGATGTCATTTTCAGAATTTTATTAAGAGAATTTTTAACGCCTCTGATTTGTTTAATCTGGCATGTTTGATTTGCAAACATGGCAAAATCCGCTAAAATTTCCATATCATTTTGGTTCAAATCAATAAAAAAGGGAAGCGCTTCAAGTTCAAATTTGCAGTTCTTTTTTGTAATAATGCAGCCGAATTCCCTCAAAGTTGAAAAATATTTTGAAATCGTATCATAACCTATTTCATGCCCGTCAAGCTCCAATGCAGCGCAAAGTTCGTTCATGCTTCTTGGCTTTTGCGCCAAAAGCTTCAGTATTTTCATAATTCTGTAACTTGCATCGATTTTCCTTAAAGTCATTTATATAAAGCCCTCGTATCGTGTAATTTTTTAAGCATTTCTTCCTTGATATCAGGGTCAACATCCGAAACATTTTCGCCCAAAAGCGCCAGGCGCTGCAAAAAGGTAAAGTTATTGCGCACTTTTGCACTTATCACAACAGCAGCATTATCCGCGCTTAAAATTTCTTCGCCTTCTTTTAAATTCATTGTTTCAAGCGCTTTTTTCTTCACTTTATAGTTTATGAAAATGCCGTCGAATTCCTTAATTGACGTGTATTTTGCAACATTTTCAACGCGGATGATTTTATCTGCCCGAAGGCAGCCCAAATGTTCATAATTTTGGGTTTCGCCCCACAAGTGTATTTTGCACGTGCTCGGGTCATATTCAATTTCTTCACACCTTATTCTTATGGGCTTTATGCCGAGGGGCGAATTATAAAGCACTGTAATTTCGTGCTTTTTGGAGCAGTGGTAGTCTAATTCTTTCAGAAGGGAAAAATCTATGTTCGAAAAATATTTAAAATCCAGCAATTTATTTTTCAGCTCGCCTGCCTCAATAAATTTGGATATCTTTTCAAAAACCTTGTACAAATTAAGAATATATTTCCAGTCTTGAAGCTCAAAAACAGCATCCTTAATTTGATTTATTGCCAAAATTTCCGATCTTAAAAGCTTTATGCTTATAGGGTTTTGCGCTAAACGGTAACGTGAATTTTTGCCCGCTTCTTTGCATTCCACACAAAAACCGGCACTTTTTAGGGTGTTGATATCAAGCCTTACGGTATCTGCACTGATTTTTTTTGAGCATAACGTTTTTGAAACAGCCTTTATAATGTCTTCTTTTGACGCTTCTTTGTGCATTAAAAGCTGCAACACAAGTAAAATTCTATAACCGGTGCGGTTTATTTTCTTCTTTTTAGTTGTTTTCATAGCCCAGCTTGTTCTTTTTCAAATAGGTCAGATATTTGAATATTCAATGCTTTTGATATTTTGTATAAAGTAAAAACGCTTGCCCTTTTTTCTCCGCGCTCAACAGCGCCCATATAGCTTCTTTCGCTCCCTGTTTCAAAGGCCAAAGCCTCCTGAGACAAGCCGGCAAGCTTTCTGTATTTTTTAACATTATTCCCGATCAGTTTTAATAAAAACTGGAATTCAACTTTTCCCATAAATCCTATTTTGAATTATTTCCAATACTATAACTACGGTCTATATGGTAGCATTTTTGAATTATTTTGCAAAAGTTAATTTATTTATATGAATTAATATTAAATTATTAAAGTTTTTTATAATTTGTGCCGAAAGTTAAAACAGAAGAAGAGGAGAGAAGTGATTCTCTCTCAAAACCTCCTCCCCAAGTCTAGTAGCCGCCTTTAAGACGGCTTTTTTTTATGTTTATCAAGACGTCATCCTGTAAATACCCACCTGGCATACTAAACGCACAAATTGTCACCCTGAACTTGCACCTGCTTATTGGCGAGCTTGCGAGCCTTACAAGGCTGGGTTCTTGAAGAGGGACTCAGGGTCTATTGCAACCCATTTCTTTTCTTTTTGGCGCATACAAAAAGCAAAGAAACGGGTTGCGCCCAAAGAAAAGAAAAATATGCGGCGCGGTGATGGGTGCAAACTATATTTTTAAGCTCACTTTTTTATGCTCGCTATCCGCACCTTTTTTGTTAATGCAAAAAAGGCCACGCTCGCATCTTACTGTTCGCTAACAAATATTGTTTGCTGGTTTGATGTAATGAAATTGGCGTTATTGTAAAACAATTTGCTTTTACCCCGCCTTTTTTGTAACATAGCATTATGGAAAAAAAGACAAAAGTTGCAGTAGTTTTCGGAACGCGCCCTGAGGCAATCAAAATGGCGCCTGTGGTGTTAGAGCTTAAAAAACACCCCCAATTTGAGGTTTTAACCGTTGTAACAGCCCAGCACAGGCAAATGCTTGATCAAGTTTTGAATTTATTCAAAATTGTGCCCGATTATGACCTTAATTTAATGAGGGAAAACCAAAATTTGTGGGATTTAACATCTGACGTGCTTTTAAAAACAAAAGAGGTTTTTGAGCGCGAACACCCTAATATTGTGCTTGTGCATGGCGACACCACAACAACTTTGGCCGCGGCATTATCGGCATTTTACGCAAAAATAAAGGTGGGGCATGTGGAAGCGGGGCTTCGCACGTTTAATAAAAATTACCCGTACCCTGAAGAAATAAACAGAATTTTGGCAGACAGCGTGTCTGACCTGCATTTTGCACCCACGGACAAGGCGGTTGAAAACCTGATAAATTCAGGTATTAAAAACGAAAAAGGAATTTTTAAAACCGGAAACACTGTAATAGATGCACTTTTGTACACCATTCAAAATGCAGATGTCAACCTTGATTTTTTAGGGCTTAGGGAAGATTTAAAAACAATTTTGCTTACATCCCACAGGCGCGAAAATTTGGGCGAAGGGCTGAAACACATTTGTGACGCCATTTTAGAAATTGTAAAAAATAATAAAGATGTTGAAGTGGTGTATCCTGTACACTTAAACCCAAACGTGCAAAAAACGGTAAGAGAGAAATTATCGGGCATTGAAAGGGTGAAACTTATTGCCCCCTTGGATTATGCGCCCTTTGCACATTTAATGAAAAAATCTTATTTAATTTTAACGGATTCAGGCGGTGTGCAAGAAGAAGCGCCAACTTTGGGCGTGCCTGTTCTTGTTTTGAGGAATGAAACAGAGCGCCCCGAGGCAATTGAGGCGGGTGCTGTAAAACTTGTGGGGTGTGACAAAGATAAAATCACATCCGAAGTGCAAAAACTGCTTTGCGATAAAAAAGAATATCAAAAAATGTCTAAGGCCATAAACCCTTACGGTGACGGGCTTGCGGCTAAAAGAATTGCACAAATTTTAAAAAATTTGTAAAAGCTTAGCCCCTGCTGCCCATTTATTACAACTTAAATTCCGAAAAATCGCCTAAATTTAAATTTAAAACTTTTGCAATATTGTACAGGTTTTTAAAAGTAATATTTGTAAGCCCGCGCGGCGCTTATTATGAAGCAGGGCTGGCAGATTTCAGACGACTACCCATGGTAATTAAAAAGAGCCCCTGAGGGCTCTTAAATTATTCTTCCGTTGGAATTTCTTCTTTTGAACTTGTACGGATTGACTCTGCACCGGCGCTTGCCTTCAAGTGTCTTTCCTTGTATTTCCTAACCTGGCGCTCAAGCTTGTCTGCAACCAAATCAATTGATGCGTACATTGATTCCGCACGCTCTTCAACGCGGATAATATCGCCCAAAATTTTGCAGTTAACTTCCGCCACGTGAGAATCAGGCACAGAAGGATTTTTGATAACGCTCAAAACCGTTTCAATTGACTGAATTTGATCATAATGGCTTGCAACTTTGCCGATTTTTTCCTTTACATAGGCCTTAATAGCGTCTGTGACAACAACATTTCGCCCGTTAACGTGGTTTTTCATAAAATCTCCCTTTTTGACTATCATCTTTATAATTATAACGCTTCGCACGAATTTTTTAAAGTACCTGTCGGCTAATTTTTACAAAAACTTACAGGAATTGAAAAAAGCCACCCCGTAAGGTGGCTTTAAATTATATTTCAACATACTCTTTCAAGCGTTTGCTTCTGTTTGGGTGGCGAAGTTTGCGAAGCGCTTTTGCTTCAATTTGCCTGATACGCTCGCGCGTAACGCCGAACAATTGCCCCACTTCTTCTAAAGTTCTTTGCCTGCCGTCATCCATGCCAAAGCGCAGCCTTAAAACATCGCGCTCTCTGGGCGATAATGACCCCAAAACTTCTGCAAGGTCTTCTCTTAAAAGTTCATGTGCCACGGTTTTAACGGGCGCATCAACGTCTTTATCTTCAATAAAATCGCCAAGGCGCGAATCTTCTTCTTTGCCTATGGGCGTTTCCAAAGAAAGCGGTTCTTGCGCAACTTTTACAATTTCGCGCAATTTGTTGATTGAGATATTCATCTCAAGCGCCAATTCTTCTTCGGTGGGCTTTCTTGCAAGCTCTTGCGCCAATTTTCTTGTAAGTTTTTTTAATTTGTTAATAGTTTCAACCATATGCACCGGAATGCGGATTGTTCTTGCCTGGTCTGCAATAGCGCGTGTAATGGCCTGGCGTATCCACCATGTTGCATAAGTTGAAAATTTATAGCCGCGCTCATGGTCAAACTTTTCTGCCGCACGAATCAAGCCCAGGTTGCCTTCTTGGATTAAATCAAGAAAAAGCATTCCGCGCCCCACATATTTTTTGGCAATACTTACAACAAGCCTCAAGTTTGCCTGCACAAGTTTTCTTTTTGCCATAGCGCCCATAGAGCCGCCCGCCAAAATTTTTCTTGCCAAATCAATTTCTTCATCTGCCGTTAAAAGCTTAATTCTGCCGATTTCCCTTAAATACATTCTAACGGGGTCATCAACAGAAATTCCCCGCGGAAGAAGCATTTCAGTATCCGGCTCTTCTTCTGCATTAAGGTCATAGTAAGTTCCAAAGCTGTTGCTTATGCTTACCAAATCGTGCGCACCTATTATGTTGGATATATTATCTGTTTCAAGCTGTGTTTCTTGATAAAATAATTCGTCTTCTTCGTTTGTTGCTTTGTCTAGTACGCCTAATGATGTTTCAGTAGTTCTTTTTTTGTTCATTCAATTTCTCCTGTAACCGAATTGCTCATAGATTTCCTGTGAAATTTTAATTTGCTCATCTTCGGTAATGTCAGTATTTTTGTATTTTTGACGAATTTTGTTCTTGGATTTCAATTTATTTAAGTTGTTAAGCCTTTCGAAAGTTTCTACGATTGCTTGAATAAAATCGTCATAGCTGAGATTCTCAAACTCTCTTGCGTGGTATATCAGGTCAGTAAGATATTTTTGAGTTTCACTGTTACTACAAAACACAGCAAGAAGTTTTTTTG
>CAZYYK010000048.1:7863-12584 GCA_964651135.1 uncultured Gammaproteobacteria bacterium
ATGTCACTAACATTATTTACCTTATTTAACAATTTGTCAATCTGTGTAACAATTTCAATGTGCATTTCATTTTTTGGATTAAAGCCTTGAATTGATTGTTTTAAATACACTCTTTTTTCAACAGTATCAGCGCTTAAGGCTAGTTTTATTATATTGGATTCCACCTGGTTGTACCTATCGTCAACGCTGTTTTTTTCGTATTTTATATTAACAATTTTATCTTCATCTTTTGTAATATTTGAGCTGTTTTTCTTGCTTAAAGCAATGTCTATCTGCCTTTTCAGGATTTTTTCTTCTAAATTCAGTTTGTAGGCAGTATTTTTAATGTATTCGGCTAAAATCACAGGATTTTTAATCTGAATTAAAATATCCACCAATTGATGTACTAATTCGTTTTTTTCCTGTGCTGTGGGTTTAGCAGGGGCGTTTTTGAGCGCCTGTTCAATTTGAAAATCCAGCAAAAGCGGGGAATTTTGAACTTGTTTTTTGTATTCATCTGCCCCAAATTCCCTTATATATTCATCAGGGTCTTTTCCCCCAATTTGCGATACCACCCTTATTTCACAAACAGACGGGGAAATATCGTTGTAGCTTGAATCATACTGTTTAATATCCCCCAGATTTTCAAAAATATTTCTTATAACATTTGCACCCGACGATGTTGCTTTAATGCCCGCGTCATCTGAATCAAAAGCCAAATAAATTTTTCTTGACATTGTATAGCGCGAAAGAAGCTTAACCTGCTGCGGGGTTAATGCCGTGCCGCAAGAGGCAACAGTGTTTTTAACGCCGTTTATCTGCGCTGATATAACATCAAAGTAGCCTTCCATTATAATAACGGAATCTTCTTCTTTAATGGCGTCCTTGGCGTAATTAAGCCCGAACATTATATTACTTTTATTGTAAATGACACTGTCAGGCGAATTCAGATATTTGGGGTTTTGATTATCCGCTATTGCCCTTGCGCCAAAAGCAATAGGGCTTGAATTTGTATCAAAAATAGGTATCATAAGGCGGTTTCTGAAACGGTCAATATAATCGTTATCTTTTGCTATAATTAAACCCGCCTTAACAAGCTGGTCATTTGTAAAAGAGCCGCCCTCAGGGCTTCTTAAATAATCTTTAAGGTTAAAAAGCGCGTTTGGCGATAATCCCAAAAAGAATTTACCTATTGCAACTTCCCCAATGCCCCTTTTTGCCAAATATTCAAGCGCGGCGTCATTTTTCAAAAGGTTATTATGATAAAATTCCATGGCCGATTTTGTGGCTGCAATTAAATCTTCTTTTTCCTGTTTGTTTTTTTCGGAACCCTTGGCATCATAGCTTTTGGGGAGTTCTATGTTAAAAATTTCCGCCTGCTCTTTTATAATTTCGCCAAAGCTCTGGTTGTTAATTTTTTGCAAAAACGTGAAAACATCGCCGCCTTCCCCGCAGCCAAAGCATTTAAAAATTTGTTTGGAAGGCGTAACGGTAAAAGAGGGTGTTTTTTCATTGTGGAAAGGGCAAAGCCCCGAAAACGCGCGCCCTGTTTTTTTCAGAACAACGTGCCTTGATACTACCTCTACAATATCAAGGTTGTTTTTTATCTGTTCCACTGCCTGTTGAAAAGTAAGATTAGACATACTGTTTTTTAATTAGCTCTTCGTATTCTTTCAATGCAAATTCGTCGCTCATGCCGGCCACGTAATCTATTGCAAATTGTTCACTCTGTAAGTTTTTATAATAATTAAATAAATTAACAACAATTTCTTTAATATATTTTTCCTCACACTTAGTTTTATCAGAAAGGTAAACATTTTTAAACATCCAGGCGCGCAAATTGTTTAAAAACTTAACACAATTTTCACTCATCCTTATCCTGTCTTGATTTAGGCTGTTAACATAAATATCTTCTATGATTCTTCTTATCATATTATTTTTACTGCCGCCGAAAAAAACAGTAAATTCGTCGGGCAAATCTTCTTTTTTTATGATGCCCTCAATTATGGCATCTTCTATGTCATGGGTTAAATAGGCAAGTTTATCGCATATTCTAACCACCTGCCCCTCAAGGGTTTGGGGCGCAATGCCGTCTGTTTGGGGTGAAATGCCGCCCGTGTGGTTCAAAATGCCATCCACCGTTTCATAAGTTAAATTCAATTTTTCAATTTCCTGCGCCACGCGAACAGAATGTTTATTGTGCTTAAAACCGCCTTCAACCACCAAATCAAGCGCTTCTTCACCGCTGTGCCCGAAGGGTGTGTGGCCTAAATCATGCCCTAAGGCAATGGCTTCAGCCAGATCATCATTCAGATTTAAAATTTTTGTTATTGTGCGCGCAATTTGCGCCACCTCAAGCGTGTGGGTTAGGCGGGTTCTTAAGTGGTCGTTTGTGGGGGCATAAAAAACCTGCGTTTTGCTTTTTAAGCGCCTGAAAGCTTTAGAATGCAGAATTCTATCCCTGTCGCGCTGAAAATCCGTTCTAAAAGGGCAGGGTTCTTCTTTTTCGCGCCTTCCCTTGGAATTAAAGGATTTTGCGGCATAAGGGGATAATTGCCTTTCTTTTTCATACAAAAATTCTTTAATATGGGAAAAATCTTTTTTCATAATAAAAGTTTAACATAAAAATACGCTGCAACATAAACAGTTCGTAAAGTTCAAGCATCGCAAATTAAGGATGATTACCCATGGTAAATATTTGTGTTGCTATATGCCCTCACCACTTGTTTTTTAAAAACTTTTAAAATAGAATGTAAGTGTGTTGCTTAAATAATGCAGGCGAAAAAGTTGGAAACTGAATTAATCAACGATATTATAGAAGAATTAATGCAGAACCAATCGGATTATGCGCCATTTTTCGAGCGATTAAAAAAAACTTACAGTGAAAACCAGTTCGCCGAAATTTTAAACGACATTTTAGACAAAAGCCAAAACACCGTCATAACAAAAATTGTTTTAGTTGAAATCTATAAATTGCGCCACATAACAAGCATTCAGCCTCTAATGGATTTTATTTTGGGCAAAAAAGAAGATTTCTTTAAAAAGGGGCAGGATATTTGCGATTTTGTGTCCCTTAAGGTTTTAGCCATTAAGGCGCTTGCAACTTACAAAAATAAAGCCGCCCTGCCCACTCTTTTGTATTCTTTAAACGGCAAAAACGAAAATTACAAAGTGCGCCTGGCAGCGGCAGAAGCTTTGGGCAATATCGGCGATAATAACGCGGTTGATTCCTTAATTAATATTGTAAAAGACGAGAATGAAAAGTCTGTTTATGTGCGCGAAAGTGCTGCGGCGGCACTTGGTATGATTGGTGATATGCGCGCAATTGAGCCCTTTTTAACAATTTTAGAAAACAAAAGAAGTTTTGCCGATAAATTCATTTTTCTAAAAGAAAAGGTGCTTGAAGCGCTTGGAAAATTAAGCTTTTCAAGCGATAAAAGAATTATATCCGCTTTTGAAGAAGCACTTTACGACCCGTCACCCCAAATAAGGCTAAATGCGCTTGAAGGCATTTCAAATTCAAGCTGTGCCGCTATGTTTGACGAGGTTAAAAAACTTTTGGAAGATGAAGATGAAGAGGTGGCAAAAAGTGCTGTTGTAACACTTTATAATCTGAGTGATAGAAGAATTCTGGATGAAATTATAAATAACCCCAAAGCTAAAGTGTGTTGCAGGCAGCAGGCAGAGGAGATTATAGAGGAATATGAAGAAGAATAGCGCAATAATTTTGCTCTCGGGCGGGCTTGATTCTTACGTAAGCCTTGATATGGCGCAAAAAAAATACGATATAAAATTGGCGCTCACATTTGATTACGGGCAAAAGCCTTTCAGGGAAGAATTTTCGGCGGCAGGAAAAATTGCGCGGCACTACAACATAAAACACAAAAAAATAACACTGCCTTTTTTAAAAGAAATTAAAGGGGAAAGCATTTGGGTGCCAAACCGCAACGGGCTTTTTTTAAATATAGCGGGCTGTTTTTGCGATGCTTTTAATTATGACGCCATAATTTTCGGCGCAAATTTAGAAGAAGCGCAAAATTTCCCGGATAACACAAAAGCCTACATCAAAAAAACGCAGGCAGCGCTTGAATATTCAACACGCATACGCCCGAAAGTTGTAGCGCCCCTTATAAATAAGACAAAGCTTGATACAATAAGGTACGCTTTTGAACACGGGCTTGATTTTAAATTTATAAAAAGCTGCTACGAAAATGGGGCTGCGGGCGGCAAAAAGCATTGCGGCAAGTGCCCTTCATGCCTTTTAATTAAAGCTGCTGTTGAAAAACTGGGTAAAATGGAACTTTTGGAAAAGCTCGGATTTTAATTTTTTTCAAACATAAAATCTTGCGGCAGTTCTTTTTCAACAAGTGAAATAAAATCAGAAAATTTTAACCCCAGAGCGTTAGATATTTTAATAAAGTATTTTCATTTGACAATGGTTAATTAGATATGATAATATACCCAAGGTTTTAAAAATATAAAGGGGTATGTATGAAGAAAAAGGGTTTCACGCTTATACGTCATCCTGAACGCGGCAGCCGGTGCGAATGTGACGGCGCCGATGAGGCGGTGGCACGTAGCACGATGACGCTGGTTTCAGGATCTAACAAGCGGAAAATTCCTGTTTCTGTCGAAACACTTTCCACCCATTTCTTTCTTTTTGGCTCAAACCTTGCTGTGCAAAAAGAAGAAACAGGTGGAGCCCAAAGAAAGAAAAACGTCGGCTTATTGCCGCCTGGCAA
>CAZYYK010000049.1:0-12577 GCA_964651135.1 uncultured Gammaproteobacteria bacterium
CTCAACCATGCCGCCGAATTTTTTTACGGCAGTAAAAATTTCTTCACTGTCTGTTGCAACAATAACCTCATCTGCCATGCGCGCACTTTTTGCTTTTTCCCACACCCACTGAATAACGGGTTTGTTTTTGACTTCGATTAAAAGTTTGCCACAAAGCCTTTCAGAGGCGTAACGTGCGGGTATGATGACTGCGGTTTTCTTTTCCATAAAATTATTATAGCATAAAATTCAGTGCAAGATTTTACCAGGGATAATCATCTTTAATCTGCCAGCCGTCAAGCATAATTGCCCTTGCACACCATACACCGCCGTTATTTTTGTTGCATGCGTATTCATAATCCGCAGTAAGAACGTAAGACCTGTCACATTGGGAACAAAACGGAAGAAATTTTCCATTTCTTATATCGTTGCCGGATTCGTAATATATATAATACATAAATCTAAAAATATCTTTGCCATACGTATTTGGCTTTTTCTGCCCGTTTACATCAATGTTAACTATAACGGTTGTGCTCCTGTTGCCTGTTTCAGGGTTAATATAGTTTGAAGTTTGCGCGGATATAAGTGCGCCGTCATTTAAATAAAACCTTACTGTTTCTGCACCAAATTTCCCTTTTTTATTTTTATTTAAATAATTCCATTCAAATTCGCAACTGCCCGTATTTTGATTTTCGCAATTTTTAGAAACCTTTAGGTAAGGTATTAAAAATTTGTTTGAAAAATCTTTAGAACTTTGCGCTACACCGGAACTATCCTGCGGAATATCCCAAGTTGCAATAGGCCCGTGTTCTGCTATTGCAAGGTTTGTTGTATTTGAAAGTGCGGAATAAACCTTTTTTAATTGCGTCAAGGTTTGGGTTTTTTGATAGTTACGCACAACCGTGGGGATTGTAAGCGCTGCGACTACACCTATTATTGCTAAAGTAATCAATACTTCTGCTAGTGTAAACGCACTAAGGCGCCGTTGCGAGCGGGAGCAAAGCGAAGCGAGCGGACAAATCTTTGATTTGCCAGGCGGCAGGAAGCCGACGTTTTTCTTTCTTTGGGCTCCACCTGTTTCTTCTTTTTGCACAGCAAGGTTTGAGCCAAAAAGAAAGAAATGGGTGGAAAGTGTTTCGACAGAAACAGGAGTTTTTTGTTTATTAGATCCTGAAACCAGCGTCATCGTGCTACGTATCAGCGCCTCATCGGCGCCGTCACATTCGCACCGGCTGCCGCGTTCAGGATGACAGGGTGGATGTTCAGAATCACACGCAAGAGTGAATGCTTTATTTTTATAACTGTTCTTTTTTAAAAATCCATTCTTCATGACCACGCTCCTACCTATTCAAAATAGTATATTTCTATTTTAACATATATCTAATCTACTGTAAATAGGTTTAACTAAAATTTTAAATATATTAATATGGGGGAATGAACATAAAGAAAAATTTTGGCAAAAGAATCAAAGAAATAAGGGTTGGTGCCGCTTTAACACAAGAACAGTTGGCTGAAAAAATCGGAATTTCGCCCAAAAGCCTAAGCCAAATTGAACTTGGCAACAATTTTGTTTCGGCAGAAACTCTTGAATTAATTTGTAAAACGCTTAAAATCAAACCAAAATCACTTTTTGATTTTGATTATTACGATACAAATCAAGATGATTTTATAAAAGAAATAAATGACAAAATTATAGGCAGCCCGAATAATTTAAAGATAATCCACAAAATTGCAATTTCTTTAGATTAAAACATGCCTTTTTTGGCAAAAATAGAGCCTGCAACAAGTGTTACAACGAATGATAAAATTATCACAAAAATAAACCCGGGCATTAATGTTATCACCGGCAGTTCAACGTTCATGCCCCAAAAGCTTGCAAACATTGTGGGAATTGCAAGAATAATCGTAATTGCGGTCAAGCGTTTCATTACAATGTTCAAATTATTTGAAATAATTGAGGCAAAAGCGTCCATCATATTTTCTAAAATGTTGCGGTGCATTTCAACCATTTCAAGCGCCTGTTTGTTTTCAATAATCACATCTTCCAATAAATCAATGTCATCTTCTGTAAATTTCATAATGTTTTCAGCTGATTTTGCCCTTGTAAGACGCAGAATTTTTTGCAAAACCATATAGTTATCTTTTAAGGCTGTTGTAAAATATACCAAAGATTTTTGGACTTCAAAAAGCTGGAAAAGCGCCTTGTTTTTCATGGTCTTTCGCAAATCTTCTTCAATAATTTCGCTCTTTTTATAGATATAATCCAAATATCTCAAATAAAATTTAGATGCCCTGAAAAGGATGTTGAGCATAAATTGGGTTTTATCCGCCGTGTTAAAATATTTTGAAGTTTCTTTGTTGAAAGATTTTATAATGCGGTTTTCCTTGGAGCAAACCGTAATAAAGCTTGTGGGGGTGAAAATTATACCAAGAGGCAAAGTGTCAAAATTGCCCTCATCTTCAACCGTGGGAACGTTTGTGATTACCAAAAGATGTCCGTCTTCAATTTCAATACGTGAGCGCTCGTCCGCGTCCAGTGAATTGCGCAAAAAACTGTCATCCAAACTCAAAACAAGAGAAACTTTTTGGATTTCTTCATCGGTAGGATCAATTAAGTTAAACCAGGAACCGCTTTGCGCTTCGCTAATGCTTAATTCTTCCAATTCTTTATTCGCATTTGTTTTTACAATTTCTATCATAACGCAGAGCTTTCTTAATCTGACCTTATATTAATATTAAACTATGCTAATAAAAAATGTGCAACAATTTTTTGATGTATTTTATCTAAATATTATTGTAAAAAGCCCAAGCCTAAGCTACAAGCGTATCCAGCATTTTTAAAAGAAGTTTGGTGGAAATTCCCATAACGTTTTCATAATCGCCTTCAATTTTTTCAACAAAACTTTCTTCGGGCGGGTTTTGAACCGTGTTTTCATCAACAAAGTCTTGAATACCATAAGAGCCTGCTTTATCAAGCGGGTTAAATTTCTCTATATATTCTCTGATTTCATTATCTTTAAGATTTCTGAATTTTACTTTTGTGCTAAGGGTGCGCGTGAGAAAACGCTTGGGTAAAACATCAATTAATGTTATTGAAGTTACAACCTTATGCCATTTACCCGAAAGATTTTTTAAACAAAAGAAAGCCTCACTTTTGCTGTGAGGCTTTACTAAACACACACTACCGAGGATTACTATTGTATCGGCAGCAACTACAATTGCATCTTCATTTAAGCCATTTGCAATCTCTTGCGCCTTACAATGAGAGATCTTTTTTATCGAACCTATAAGATTACTTCCTTTAAAATTCTCCTTATATACATTTTTTACCGTTTGAAATTTAAGCCCTGCTTTTTTTAACAGTTCTTGCCTTCTCGGTGAGTCTGATGCTAAAATTAATTTTTTCATAAAATTATTTTAGCACAAGAATTCTTATGCTGATGCTCTTTTTTTAAGAGGTTTTGTTTTGTGATATTGAATATTGGGAGCCATTGCGCTTATGCACATGCCCCTTAATTTTTGTTGCACATTAAGCATTGCAAGATGCATTGAAGCGTAATCGTTCATTGCATCATACATTTTTGCAGGCTCTACCATTGAATTACCCACAATCGGATTATCAACTTTAAGACCTGCATATTTCTTAACTAAAGCTACATCTAATTTATCTTTTGCGCCAACGCCCATGGTATTCTCCCTTATAAATTTAATCCCGTCCTGTTAATTATATAAAGGTTTGATTTACGAAAAAATTGACAAACAAAAAGACGATTGTGAACATTTGTTAACAATCGTCTTTTTTATTTACATATTATAATTAAGTTTTAGCTGCTTCTTGCGGTGCGCTGAAGAAGTTTTCAAGGTTTGTATCCGCAGGTTTGGCGGCTTCTTGCAAAACCGGTTGCGGCTGCTTATAGCTTGTAGGTGTGCTATCTTCGCCGTCCAGTTTCTCTTGACGCTTGCTTTCTGCTGCTTTGCCGATAAAGAAGGCTGCAATTGCCGCAACAAGGGCTATCGCCGCAGGGATACCGTACTTTTTACCGTATGTTTTCCACGAGGCTTGGGTGGCTGTTGCTGCCGCAGTTTTGGCAACGCTTGTAGTGTCTGCCGCAACTTCAGCAATGGGTGTGGGGCTTACTGCAGGTGTGCTTGCAGGAACTTCTTTAATGACTTCTCTCACCGGGGCCAGGTCATTTTCTATTGCAAACTGTCGAACCACTTCTAAAGCTTCATCGGCTGTACAAGCTGATTTTGCACTGATTGTTGTGCCTTCCTGGATTCCCCCAATCTTAAGGACGTCGTTTTGTCTTTGAACAAACATAGCCCAAATATTCCTGTCAGTTTCACCACCTTTAAAAGCAACCGGGGCTGATATTCTGTTTGTATTTACTGCACTAATTATCATTTGTTTCTCCTACTTAAAACTGATCTAGCGTGGCTGTTGTCTTCCTGTCTTCTGGAATTGTATAATTTTCTGTTACAATTACTTTACTGCCGCTGTCTGTTGTGCTTGACACGGAAGAACCTGTTAATTTAACCAGTTTGCCGGTATTTCTTTCCATACCGCCGATTTGCGCAAAACCATTTTTAGAATCCAAATTAAACACATCACCAATATATCGTTCATCTGCCGCTTTTCCGCCGTTAAACGCAGCATTTTCACTCCAGCCTATAGGCTGTCTAGTACAGTTGAGTGCCATTTGTTTGTATTGTTCATTATCAATACCTATAGCTTGCTTAATGCAATCCGCAGCTTCAGCGCCAAGCGCTTTTCTTCTTGCTTCATCAAGTTCTCTGTATCCAAGGCCTGCCTTAGCACCAATAGCTTCAGCTGATACCAAGTAGGCATGTTTTGTCAAGAAGCCTGTAGCTTTATCTGCATTAGTACCGTCATAAGGCGTGATAAAGTCTGGTGAGCCGCCTGTGTTAATTGAAATAACCGGAGTACCGCCTGCATATGATTCTAAAGGCGTAATACCGCAAGGTTCGTATCTGCTTGTAATAATCGAGTAATCAGCACAAGCTACCGTTCTATTTGCAAAGAAACCATTGACATAAACAACGTTGTTTTTATATTTGCCCCCATCAATTGTTTGGATTCTTTTCATAAGCGCTTGGATATCTGCCCAGTCTTGGGCTGGCTTCTCCCAAACGCCTGCACCTGCAACAAGTTTTATGTGCTTCTTAACTTCAGGTGATATATTTTTATCTTCAAATATTTGGGCAAATGCTTCAAGTGTTGTCGGGAAGCCTTTTTGAGTATCAGGACGCCCCCAGCCTATGAATAACTTGTCGCCTTCTTGATATTCGGACAATCCTCCAAGAACTGTCGGAAGATTCTTGTCTATTTCTTTTGCTATTGCTTCTCCATTGCCTGGCTGTGAAGCTAAAGTAACAAGATAATTTGTTTTTCCTTCTGAACTTTCAATCTTCTTAAGTTCAGCCGTAATGTCTTTAATATCGCCATTTATTAATTTGTTGGCAATCAAAGAAGTTACAATTTTACTAAATTCTGCATCTACATCAAACATTAATCTTGCTAAAGCATTGTTTCCTTCTTTTGATGCCTTGGCAACTGTATTGATATACCATTGAGCATTACTTCTTTTAGCTGTGTGCAAAGAATCCTTATCGCCAATAATATCTTTAGTTAAAGGTGTAAAGCCTGCTTTAACTTCATCGGTAAAGCCATTACCCGCCGGACCAAAGTTGCCGATTTTATCAAGTCCCAAGCTTGCTGCGGATGAACCGTTTGTAATATCTGTTGTTTTTAAACTTGCAAATTCTCTTGTTAAGTCTTGGGCAATCTCCGGTGTGTTGTGATTTTTCATTTCACGGCCATAGTTAACCGAAACTGTACCTAATTCTGTGTTATAAGGGTTGAGCTTTTTTGCCACAACAGGTATTTTGCACATATTATACAAACCGGATTCGTCACGGAATTGGCCTATAAGGGGTTCAAAAATATCTTGAAGTTTTTTGAACTCTTCCTGTGTTAAAATTTTATTTGTTGCGAACTGTTTATCTTTATCTGTACCTTTGCGTTTTCTTTCGTCTTGAACTTTTTGAGTCATCCTGGTAACGAAATCATAGCTTTCTTTATTTGATTTTAATGTGTTAAAATCTTCTTCACTGGCTATAATCCTGAAGAAATCAACAGGATCTTCGTAACCGCCCTGATAAGTTTTGCCGGGGTTGTGGAATCGGGAATCAGTTTTAATGCCGTCCCAGTATTGATCACCCCTGGAAGATTCTTCCGCGATAACAGAAGATGCAACAAAAGCCTGTCTGTCATGCAACCATAAGGAAGCCGGATTGAACTTTTCAGTGCCTTCTTTCTCACTTAATTGCTTAATAGCTGCAATGGTAGCACGGCTGAATATCGAATATTGTAAATCTGCAAAATGACCTCCCCCGTAGGCACCACCTGAAGAATCCGCACCCGAATTATAAGCCCTTATAAATTTTGCAGTTCCGGGGGTGTGAACTATATATATTTCTTGCGGTTTACCTGCTACGCCGCAAATATCAGGTCTATCTTTAACTTTAAATAACTGATAAGGTATTTCATCCATTCCGTTTGCAAGCTCGTTAATTGATTTAACTTTGCCGCTTACGCCTTCAACGCGTTCCAACAAAACGTATTTTTTAGCTGCATCCTTAGGTGTAACGGTTTGATCAAAAGAGCGTAGGACAAAACTTTCGCCCGCTTCAAGTTTTTCATCCGGATTTGCCGCCCTAAAAGTATATTCACCCGGCGCCCCTTCTTTTGGAGTCATAACCTGCATTTTGCCTTTCGCATTATCCGGTGAATAATAGGGGCAGAATGTTCTTACATCCATGCCTTTTGCAGCAAAAGCATCTGCAGCTTCCATTGCCACATTTCCTTCACCGCCTATTTTGTACATTTTATTATCATCTAATAACTTTTGGTATTCTGCGGAAATTGAAGCCAATTGTCTTGGGTTTTTGTTAAAATTCCCTGTAAAGGAAACTCTTGAAATTCCTTGCAGGGGACTTATTGCACTATTTTTAATCATTTGGGATTGGGCAAGATTTAAAGGCTGCGCAACGCGAAAGCCCGACAAATTTTGAGGGACAGAAACATTATTCTTAAGGGATGATGTAGCTTTCCTCGTGGGGTTAAAACTAACCAGGTTCATTTGATCAATCTTCATAATTTCTTCTCCTAACAACTTTTTACATTAGCATTACTCTTTTGTTTAAACTTGTGAAGATTAAAAGTTGCTATCCACATGGATTACAGTTGGGCTATATTGAAAAAAGAAGAACAAAATGCCGATATAACCAGTATTTTGGGGAAAAAATAAAATTTACAAAACTTAACAATTATGTATTATAAATTTTATCGCCGGCATCTCCAAGGCCCGGAATAATGTATCCTTTTGAGTTTAGGGATGCATCAACGTTAGCCGTTAAAATTTTAAGCCCTTTAAAATTATCTGTAAGCCTTTTAATTCCTTGAGGGGCTGCAATTAAACATATGAAGAATATATTTTCAAGCGGTATATTTTTCTCGACATAGCATAAAACAGCGTCATAGGCGCTGTTTCCTGTTGCAAGCATGGGGTCTAATATAAAAACATGTGTTTTTTCGGGGTCATTGATTTTTAAAGTTTTGTTGTAATACCAAACAGGGGTTAAAGTTTCTTCATCTCTATACATCCCCAAATGCTGCACTTTAGCCGTGGGCAGAAGGTCTTGGGCGACATCGCAAAAAACCATGCCTGCGCGCATTATGGGGGCTAAAATAATATCTATGCAAGGGTCCAAAACATTTACGGTTGTTGCACAATTGGGCGTTTGAATTTCCTTTTTAACAGTGGGAAGATATTGTGTGGCTTGAAAAAACAACAGGTCCGAAACCCTTTTCAAAGCCTGCCTGAAGCTTTCGGGGTTGTAATTTATATCTCTTAAAACCGCAAGATTGTGGTCTATAATGGGGTGGTCTAAAACAATAACTTCATCTTGAATCTTGATCATACATTAAGTTCCTTCCAGAATATTTTACCATGCAAAAGAAAAAGAACCAAAAATTTAATCAGACTTTTTGAAAAATCATGATATATTCATGTTCAAAAATGTAAAATCCGCCGTTTAGCGCGCGGTAACGCCACAAATTTGCGGTTTTGCCTTTTGCTTTCTCGTTGCCCGTTATATTTTTGACAATTGTAGCTTTGCACGTGAACCCTATGCGCTCCATCCTTTTCAGGCATTCAAAACCCAGTGGAATAAACTTGGAATTTGCATATTTATCGCCTATAATAAGAGCTGCGAAGCGGTTTTTTTCCAATAAATCGTAGCCGTTTTTTGCCACACTTTCAAATAAATCGTAAAAATCTTCAGTTGTTGGGCAGTTTGAAAGGTCATTTTTATCGTCTGAAAATTTTATAATATCATCGTATGGCGGGTGCAGCACCAAAAATTGCGCCTTATCTTCCCCCATAACGGCAAGCCTGTCTTGCACTTTGGGCACAACGTCGGCATTTGCGCTGTCTGCACATATTATATTAATATTTTTAACCAGTTCTTTTTTGGAAAATTTGGCGGCAACATAATCTGCCATTTTTTGCTGCAATTCAACGCCAATGCAGCGCCTTTGCATAGCTAACGCCTCAATTCCCGATGTGCCCGAACCGAAAAATAAATCAAGGACAACATCATTTTTCTTTGTAAAACGCTCAAAAAGCTGTGTTGCAATTTGCGGAATGTAGTTGCCGTGGTAATCGTAACTATGTCCGTTTGCTTTATCGCGCGAGGCAAAATCCCACAGGGTGCCTGTTTTTAAGTGCGAATAAAGTTTCCAGTTATTTAAATCAATGTCGTTGTAAAATTTGGTTTTAGGCTGCACTTCAACAACGTGCAGCGCCTGGTTTTTGGCATTTTTCAGATTGGTTTTCGGCATAATTGTCCTATCTTTTAGGATAATTATACAAATATGAACGGGAATTGAAATCATGCTAACGCATGAGATTTTAGCTTTAAAATGGAATATTAAAATGCCTTTTCTAAGAAAGAAAAGGCATTAAAACATTTTTGCTTTATTTTATTGATTTATTGATACAGCGGCGCCAATTTTGCTTCCTGTTGCGGAATTTTGCCCTCTTCAATGGGCAAATACACTCTGTAATCAATTTCTTCAAAGCAGTTGTCAACAGCTTCAATAGATTTCAATTCATTGTCATCAATTGCGTTATTTTCAATCATATCTGCAATGCTCTCAAAACGTTCAACATGTTCTCTGAACCTGTCTGTGGCGTAATCTTTAGCCTGCCATGTTGTAATCAAGAATGGCCAATCCGAACTTTGCAAAAGCAGATTTTCCCTTGCAAGCTGATTTAAGGCGCGCAAAAGAAGCGGATTATCAAGCGGCTGTTTTTCGTATTTTGAAACAATATCAATAATGCGTTTTTCGCAGGCTTGTATAATCGGCCACATCCACTCTGTTAAATGGTTTTGCCACACCCAGAAGTGTCCGCCCTGTCCCCAAGAGCTTTCGGGAATTTGAACAGCCTCTGTCGGCGGGTGTGCCTTCAGGTATTCGCTTGCCGTCGTACGTTCAACTTCGGGAAGGTAATTATTGAATTTTTTAATAACCTGTTTGATAAATTCCACACCCTCAAACCACCAGTGGCCGTAAAGTTCGGTATCAAAAGAAACCATAACCATACCTTCTTTGCCGTTATTCGCTATTTTATAATCGTTCAAAAGGTGATAAATCAAGGTTGTGTAGTGGTCTGAATTTGAATTCACCTGCCCCATTGCAAGAACAGGGTCATACAACATTTTGTCGCCCAAATCGGTTGAATCTGAAGTTATTCTCCAATAGTGCATGCCGGAATTCGGGTCTTTTCTGTGAAATTCGCGATAGCAGCCATCGCCCGGATAACCGTCTGCCGCAGACCACACCTGGAAGCCCGCCCTGTCGTTTCTGCCCATAACGGCAACTTGCGCGTCGGGCAGCCAGTAAGCAGAATATGTATCATAACCAGTTGCTTCGCGTTTGGGAAGAGGGATATATTCAATGTTTCCGTAAACGCCTATTCTTCTGCGGTTGCCGATTGAATTACCGCCTTCAATAACATGAGATTCGGTGAAGAAATAATCTATGCTGTTATTTTGAAGGGTAACTTCAATTGCGGGACGCCATTTCTTTTGCCCGTCTGAGCCTGTAAATTCGTAACCCTGCCTGTAAGCACATTCGGGCAGCCAGCAGCCTTTTGCAGACTTGCCAAAAAGGCGCTTTGTGGTGTCTGAGCCCACTTTAAATTGTGCATTCAGGTTGGTATCTGTTGCCAAAAGGGGTGAGAAACAGTGCGTTGCAGCGGATGTTGTAATTTCAATACATTCCAAATCCTGGTATTTTTTTAAACCGCCGATTAAATCCTTGTTGAATTTGTTAATAAAAAGGTTTTTAATGTGGTTAAACCAGTCATAGTAGTATTTTGCAAGGTATTTTAAGTGCTGCGAATGCGCAACTTCGGGGTTCGGATATCTTTCCAAATCCTCACTTACGGCTTTAATTCTTTGGTCTAAATAGTCGATAAAACCTTGCTTTAGGTGTTCATCGTTTAATTGTTCTGCCAAAATCGGCGTTACGCCGATTGTTAATTTTGCCTTGATGCCTTCATCATACAGCTCTGATATCATGTTTAATAGGGGAACATAAGTTTCGGCCATACATTCGTACAGGCATTCTTCCCCAAACGGCCACATACCGGCTTTACGGTAAAATGGAAGGTGGGAATGTAGTACAAATACAAATTGTCCGACTGAATTTTTGGTCATTTCTGCCTCCGTTCTAAAATTTTGTTAACATAGTTATACCATAAAAACATTAAAAATATAACCCTTAAGAATTAGCCCGACAGAATATTTTTTCACATTTTTTTGTAAAATTTCTTACTATAAGCGGGTTTTAACAAATATCAGTTTGTGTAAAGTTTTGTAACAAAATATAAATTTTTTGCAATGTTTAAAATGCCGGGTTTAGATTTTAGGCAATTTTTTGACTTATAAAACTTTTATTATATATAAGGAAGGTTTTTCATGGTTAGTGCTGTAAGCAATAAAGAGCCGAATAGGGTTTCTCACGGAGCAATCAAAGATGTTGTGCCGCAACAGGTGAACCAAAAATTACCCGAAAATATTCAAAATATTGACGGGGAAAAAATAAAAAATGAAACCGTAAATGTTGCAAAACAAACCTGGGCAGGAAGCATTCTAAAGGGTTTCGGCATTGAAAATATGAATCTCCAAAAGACTGTAATATGCCTTCTGGGTGCTGTGGGGATGGTTTTTGGAACATCTGCCTTAATGAACAATTTTGTTAAAAAAGGCGGAATGTTTAAAGCAGGGCTTGCAATTGATGAATTTGCAAATAAATTGATGAAAAATGAAAAAATTTCGGGCTTTACAAAAAAAGTTTCCGACCACATAAAACCATGGCAGGAAAAATGGCGCAAAACAGATTTATACAAGCTTTTTTCAGATAAAAGGAATTTAATACAGCCAAAATCAAAATGGGCGCAGCCTATGTTAAAAGGCACAATGTATGAAGCCACAGATGAAATCACAGACTGCCTTGAAGCCATGATTAAAGATGAAAAAGGGCTGGACAAATTAAGACGAATTTTGGGTTCAACAGGCCGCAGTGCCGATACAGACAAATTAATCCAGCAAATTAAAGATTTTGGCAAATCCGGCAACGATTTAACCAAAAAATTCCAGCTGCTTGATGACTTTTTGCCCGCCTTAAAGGAATATTTCGGCTTTAACAAAACAGGCAAGGAATTATCGGAATTTTTAGCTAAAGGCAGAGAAGAAAATGTAAAACACGCAGTAAAAATTATGGGATTTAGGCATAATGTAAACCTTGGCGAATCCGTTAAGAAGCTTATGATTTTAAGAGGCGAAACAGCACAAACAACTTTGGGCAAAATATTCCAAAAAGGTTCTTTAAGGGGTATTGAAGCTATTTCAAACGGCGTTACAAGCCGCTCTAAGTTCGGTTTGGCAATGGGTGTAGGTATTTACTACGGCATTATGAATAAGATTTTAAAAGCCCCGAAACATGACAGAGGTAAAACATTTGCAAATGAAGTTACAAGCGATATGGGCGGATATATGATGATGCCTGTTACGGGTGCTGCGTTGTATGCTCTGCCGTCTTTAAAATACTGGGGTGTTGAAGCATCCAAAATAAGGCCATACAGGGAAAAACTGGCAGAATTGACAAAAGCTTACAGCAGCGCGGGCAGCGAAATTGTTAAAAAATCAATACATGCAGACTATAATGCGCTCAAAAAAGCAACATTCGGGGACGGCAAGTGGTATCAAAAACTTGCACGGATTCCTGCAAATTTCTTTGCAACAGGGCTTGAGGCAAAACCGGGAAGCAAATTGGGAAGCTTGCCAAAAGGAGTTTTTGGCGGCGTTATGAGGTTTGCGGCATTTATGTTTATTTTATCGCCCCTTTTCACAAAACCCATAGGTAAAATTTCAGGGGCAATTTTTGGCAAAACAAGTGAAGCCAAAAAAGAGGAAGCTGAACAAAAAGCTGCAAAACTGGCAAAAA
>CAZYYK010000050.1:0-481 GCA_964651135.1 uncultured Gammaproteobacteria bacterium
CGCGGATAACAACATTGTGCGCGAAGGCATGCTGTGCATTTTAAACCGGTGCGATGAGTTTGCAATAAATTTGGGCGTTGAGCTTAAAAATAAAACAGGCGCAAAATTGAGCGTTGTTTCAATGGGGCCTTCTCAGGCAATACAGGTAATAGAGCAGGCACTCGCTTACGGGTGCGATGAAGGGTATCTGCTTTGCGATAAAAGATTTGCCGCTTCAGACACTCTTGCAACAGGCAAAACCATTGCCCGTGCCATAAAAAAGCTTATGGGAGATTTTGATTTAATAATTTGCGGGCAGTATGCAATAGACGGCGATACCGCCCAAACCGGCCCCACTGTTGCAAATTTTTTGGGCATTGAACATATTTCTTATGTTAAAAAAGTTGAAATTTTTGATAGCAAGTTAAATATTTTGCAGGAATTAGAGCGCGGATACAACAAGCTTGAGGCAAAACCGCCCGTTCTTTTGTGCGCTGCAAAT
>CAZYYK010000050.1:513-6400 GCA_964651135.1 uncultured Gammaproteobacteria bacterium
GAAGATTACACCCACATAACGCCCAAAATTGAAGATTATATTGAAGCGCAAAATAAACCCATACATATTTTCGGGGCGGATGATATTGAAATTAATAAAGAAGAAACAGGGCTTTTGGGCTCTCCCACTTTTGTATCCAAAGTGTTTAGGGCAAAAATCAGCCGTCCTTGCGTTATTGCAGAAGAGGTCAGTGCAAAAGACTTGATAAAAGAGATTAATAAAATGAGGGAAGATGTCAAATAACGAAATTTTTGTTTATGTTGAAAATAAAAAAGACGTTGCAAGGGCGGTAACTTTGGAGCTTTTAAACTGTGCAAGAAACCTGAATGCAGGGGGTGTTTGCGCTGTTTATTTGGGGGGCGACCCTGCTTCAAAACTGCTTGAAGGGGTTTTGTTTGAAGCGGGCGCGCAGAAAATTTATCAGATTATTGATGAGAAATTATCGCACTATAATACAAAAATATATTCAGAGGCAATTGTGCAGTTAGTAAAACAAAAAGCCCCTAAAATTGTGCTTTTTGGGGCAACAAAACAGGGAAGGGATTTGGCGCCTTCAATATCTTCAAGTCTTCAAACAGGGCTTACGGCAGATTGCACAAAACTTGAGGTTGTTGATTTTAAAGGGGAGCAAAAACTTGCCTCCACCCGCCCCACTTTTGGCGGCGGTTTAATGGCAACAATTTTGTGTAAAAATATGCCCCAGATGGCAAGCGTGCGCGAAAATGTTATGAAAAAAACGCAAACCCCCTATGAAAGAGAAGGGGAGATTGAAATATTTACCCCTGATTTATCCGGATGCAGCTCAAGCGTTAAGATTTTAGATTTTATTGAAAACACCAAAAAAAATATTGACAATATTCAAGACGCGCAAATTATTTTAGGTGCGGGGCGTGGCATTAAAACAAAAGAAAATTACGAGAAACTTGAAAAATTGGCAGGGCGCATGGGCGCATCCCTGGCTGCTTCGCGCGCTTTGGTGGATGACGGGATTGCACCCAAAGAAAGGCAGATAGGGCAAACAGGCAAAATGGCAGCCCCTAAAGTTTATGTGGCGTTTGGAATATCGGGTGCCCTGCAGCATATGTGCGGGGTTGAAAATGCAGAATATATTATTGCCATTAATAAAGATAAAGAAGCGCCGATTTTTAAAAATTGCGATTTGGGAATTGTTGCAGACGCCCCCAAAATTATAGATGAAATGCTTGAAGCTATATAATAGAGCGGTTTAAGCGCTCTGTGCGTTTTGAACTTAAAATGTTTCTTAACTTCATAATTGCCTGCGCATGCAGCTGGCAAACGCGCGATTCTGATATATTAATGGTTTCGCCGATTTGTTTTAATGTCATGTTTTCGTGGTAATAAAGCACAAGCATTATTCGCTCACGCTCCGGCAAACGCTTAAGCGCCTGTTCAAGCTCCCTTTTGGAATCCTTTTTTTCTATTTCTTCATCCGGGCGCTTGGAATTTTCATCTTCAATTGTATCTATAATTTCAACACTGTTATCGCCAACCCCTTTTTTATCGTACAGAGAATCAATGGTGGTATCGCTTGATAAAATTTCTTCAACTTTTTCTCTGTCTATGCCTAAAGCATCCCCAACCTCTTGGTGGGTGGGGATTCTGCCCAATTCCTGTTTAAGTTTTTCAATTGCATTTTTAACGTCTTTGATTTTTTTTCTTACGGTTCGGGGCAAAAAATCCTGTGAGCGGATTTTGTCAATAATGCAGCCGCGAATACGCATAAGGGCGTAAGTTTCAAATTTTGCCCCTTTGCTTGGAGAATATTTTTCAATAGCGTCAATAAGCCCTTCAATACCGTAGCTTGAAATGTCTTCATAGCTGAAAGTTGCAGGCAGACCTACTTTTATGCGCCCTATAACGTAGCGCGTCAGGTAAATGTATTGGACTATAAGCTTATCACGCACTTCTTTATTGTTTTTATCAATATAATACCGGCGCCATAATTCTTCAAGCTCACTGTCAGACAGACGCTGTATTTTTCTGTACGTGTTGTTCCCGTTTAAATCCATTAATATATAATCCCAAGTTCTATATTTATATTTTCGGCGATTTTGGGTTTTTTGTAATCATTTAGATAGTTGAAAAAGTTTTAAAAATCTCATACAATAGGGCGGTTATTACGTAAAAATTATTAAAATTTTTTGCCGCATTAAAAAAGCTCCCTAATTCACGGGAGCTTTTTTAACTTTTTCATATAAGATTTAAGAACAGCAAGAACAGCTGCAATTAGAGCTTAAAGCTTGCTTTGCTTCTTCCAGTCTTACTTTAATGCGTCCGTCAACCGCAACGCCTTCACCTGTTTTTTCGCTGATTAAAAGCGGATTGATATCAAGTTCGTCAATGAAGTTAAAATCAGTCACAAGCTGCGATAATCTTAAAAGCGTTTCTTGAATTTGCGCGATATTTGCAGGCGTTGTGCCCCTTGCGCCTTCAAGAAGTTTGTAAGCTTTTACGGATTTAATCATATCAAGGGCGTCAACATCGTTTAGGGGCGCAATTCTGAAGGTTACATCTTTCATAACTTCAATAAACACGCCGCCCAAGCCGAACATCATCATAGGCCCGTACTGCGGATCGGTTGCAATACCGCAAACCATTTCGCGGCTGCCTTTAACCATCTCTTGTATAATAACGCCTTCAAGCCCGTCAATAAGGCCTTTTTCGGTTAATTTTTCGATTAAATCGTTATATTCTGCCCTTAGGGCTTCTTCTGATTGAATGTTAACCCTAACGCCGCCCACATCTGTTTTGTGGGACGTTGTTTTAGAGGTCATTTTCATAACAACAGGGTAGCCGATTGAATTTGCAGCTTTGATAACTTCTTCTTCGTTTGTTGCAAGAGCGTATTTGCAAGCCCTGATACCGTATGCCTGCAAAACGTCTATGCTTTCCAAAGTTGTTAATTGGTCGCGGCCTTCTTTTATTGAGTTTGAAATAATTTCTTGAACTTTTGCCTTATCAACCTTATAGCAAGGTGTTTTGCCTGCGGCTCTTTCAACCCATTTTCTTTGTTGGTCTAATCTCATAAAGCCGTCGGCTGCTTCTTCGGAATACATAAAGAAGGGCATATTCACTTCCATATCGGACAGTTTTGTGAAAAATTCGCTATGCGTCATAAACACGCCGATAACGGGTTTTTGCGGGTGCGCTTTTTTAATTTCCATAATTGCTTCGGCAACATCCATATCCTTTAAACCCAAGAACGGCAGGTAAATTACCATAATCATATCAACATTTTCATCGGCAATAACCGTTTCAAGTGTTTCTTTGTAATGCCCGATAGGTGCAGACGCTATCATATCAATAGGGTTTTTAACGCTTGCAGCGGCGGGCAGAAAGCTTTGCAAGACAGTTTTTGTTTTATCGGAAATTTTTGCCATTTCCAAACCGTATTCGCAAATAGCGTCCGTTGCCATAATCCCCGGACCGCCCGAGTTTGTAATAATTGCAACTCTGTTGCCTTTGGGAATAGGGCAATTTGCAAAAACCTTGGCTGTTGAGAATAAATTTCTTAAAGAATATTCCCTTATAACGCCGCATTGTGTCAACAATGCGTTTGCGGCTTTATCTGCACCGGCTAAAGAGCCCGTGTGAGATGAAGCGGCTGAAGCGCCAGCAGCACTTCTTCCTGCTTTTAGGGCTAAAATCGGCTTCTTTTTAGAAATTCTTGAAGCTAATTTTCTGAAGTTTGCAGGATTTTGAATTGATTCCATATATAATAAAATTTGTTCAACGTCATTGTCGTTTTCCCAATATTCCAGTGCTGTTTCGGCGGTTATATCTGCCTGGTTGCCAATTGATATAAATTGCGCAAAACCAAGGTTTAAATCTTTTAATATATTTAAAATGCCGCCGCCCAAAGCGCCGGATTGCGAAACAAAGCCTATGTGTCCGCGTTCCGGAAGAGTTTCCGCAAAGCAGGCATCCATTCTTACATCGGGATGAGTGTTAACAACGCCCAAACAGTTCGGACCAACACATCTCATGCCGTATTGTTTTAATTTTTCAGCCAGTTGTTTTTCAAGCTGTGCACCTTCTTCTCCTGTTTCTTTAAAACCTGCGGTAATAATGCACAACCCCTTAATTCCTTTTTGATTGCATTGATCAACTGTGTCTAAAACAAATTTTGCATTTACAACAATAACAGCTAAATCAATTTCACAGGGAACTTCCAACACACTTGTGTATGCTTGCAGCCCTTCTATCATACCGCCCTTCGGGTTAATGGGGTAAATTTTACCGTTGAACTTGTAATCCTGAAGCCTTTTTAAGATGTCAGAGCCTATTGTGTGTTCTTTTGTTGATGCCCCGACAACAGCGATTGATTTCGGGCGCATAATCTTGTCTAAAATTTCTTTTGTTTCCATTTTTTTCTCCTTTAAATAGCAATTAATAATATTATTGCACTAACAAAAGTTTACGTAAAGTGTTTTGCAATAAAAGGCACAATTTAAAGGTTATTTCGGGGCAAAAAAGCCCAAAATGCCGATGGGGGGACTCAAACCCCCGACCTATCGATTACGAATCGATTGCTCTATCAACTGAGCTACATCGGCACTCAAATATTATACAACAAGTTGTTTTGCCGCTAAAGTGCATTTTTAAACAGGGCAACATCTTTATAAAATATTTTTTCGCAAAGATACGGTAAATCCATCATTGGGGCTATGGTTTCAATGTAGCACATTTTGCTTTTTTGCTCAACCTGCGCTTCCTTAAGGGCTTCATCAAACTCTTTATTTGTACTTACCTGTCTTACAAAGCATTCCCCTTCAAAAACGTCGGGCAGCTTTGAATAATTCCATTGTGCAATAGAGTTAAATCCATCATTGGGGTTATGGCTTAAAAGACGCTCTATTGTGTAGCCGTTGTTATTCATTACTATAAATATCGGTTTAAGATTGTTGCGCATCACGGTGCTTATTTCCTGTGCCGTCAGCTGGTGGGAACCTTCGCCCGTTACTATGATAACCCTCTTGTTTTTGCAGGCAACAGATGCCCCAAGCCCCGCAGGTGTTGCCCAGCCGATTGAACCCCAAAGTGTTTGGTCTTCAAAACGTGTATTTTTGGGGAATTTTAAAAGCGGCAAGCCAAAGCGCACAATACCGGTTTCTGTAAGTAAAATATCTTCGGGCTCTAAAAAATCTTGCAGTCTTGAATAAAAATATTCCGAATCCAGGGGTTCAACTTTTTTAATTTCTTTTGTTTTATAAAGGAAATCTTTTTCGGGTATTGGTAATTGCTTTTTTTCAATTTTTTTCGTGAGGTTTTTTAAGATATCTTTCATTAAAACGTTTTCATATTTTTGATTTTCAATTACGGTGTAATTCCCTTGTATATTAATAAAGTTATTGACATTGAATTTAATATCAAATCCGTAGGTGTTTAAATCGCTGATTGTTGCCCCTATTGCAATTATGCAGTCTGATGAATTTACATATTTGTAAGTTTGTTTATTTACATGTTTGCCGCTGTAAAGCCCGAGCGAGAAAGGGTAGTCATCAGCAATAAGGCCTTTACCCATAATAAAAGTTGTTGCGGGAATTGAACTTTTTAAAACAAAAGAAGTCATTTCTTCTTCGGCCATAAACCTTTTAACAAGCCCGTCTGCTATAATTACGGGTTCTTTAGATTTTTTAATAAGTTCTGCAGCTTTTTCAACAGCTTTTTTAAGGTTTTCTTCGTTGCTTCGGGCAATTTTTATATCAGGTTTATTTTCTATTTCAATGCTGCAAACATCTTCGGGTATTGCAATATAAACAGGTTTTTTAGTGTTTACAAATACGGATAAAATCCTGTCTATTTCATCTTTTGGATTGTTTTTATCTAAAAATGCCGTTGTTTCAACAACGTTGGAATAAGCATT
>CAZYYK010000050.1:6410-12404 GCA_964651135.1 uncultured Gammaproteobacteria bacterium
ATTTAAATTATGGTGCACCAAAACGTTATTTTTGATGGTTTCAGTTGAGGGCGTGCCGACAATTTTTATAACAGGCACGTTTTCGGCACAGCTTCCCGCAACTGCATTTATTGCACTCAGTTCTCCGACACCGAAAGTTGTAACCACAGCGCCGTAGCCTCTAAGCCGTGCGTAGCCGTCTGCCGCATAGCCTGCATTCAATTCGTTTGTGCAGCCTATCCAGCAAGTGTTTTTGTTCTTTTCAATGGCGTATAAAATATTGAAATTGTAATCTCCGGGAAGCCCGAAAAAGTCTTCTATACCAAGCTTGTTCAGTTCTTGAATTAAATAATGGGAAACTTTCATATATTTTTACTCCTATCACTCCTTTAACACTTTTAGATTATATTACAAAACGAGGCTTTTTCAAGCCCCGTTTAGAGTTTTATTTTATATGGCGTTCGCGATTGTTCTAAAAGCTTTTTAGGTTATCGCAGTTAGCGAATTACATCATTCCCATGCCGCCCATACCGCCCATGCCCGACATATCGGGAACAGCGGGTTTATCTTCAGGAATTTCAACTACGGCAGCTTCTGTTGTCAACAACATTGAAGCCACGGACGATGCGTTTTCCAAAGCACTTCTTGTAACCTTTGCAGGGTCAACAATACCTGATTTAAACATATCGCCGTAGGTGTTTGTTAAAGCGTCAAAACCGTAAGCGCCGCTTTCTTTTCTAACCACTTCAATAACAACATCGCCCTTAGCGCCCGCATTTTCAGCTATTAGCTTAATGGGAACATCAAGTGATGCCGTTAAAATTTTGAAGCCTGTTTTTTCATCGTCAGACTCGAATTTTTTGCTGTCAAACATTTTTTCCAAAACCTGTTGAACTCTTAAAAGTGCAACACCGCCGCCGGGCACAATGCCTTCTTCTTGAGCTGCGCGTGTAGCGTTTAGGGCATCTTCAATTCTTAATTTGCTTTCTTTTAGTTCAACTTCAGATGCAGCACCCACTTCAATAACCGCAACACCGCCGGATAATTTTGCCAGGCGTTCTTGCAGTTTTTCTTTGTCATAGTCGCTGTCTGATTGGTCGATTTGCTTTTTAATTAAGCCCACACGCTCTTCAACCGCTTTTTTGGTTTCATCGCCCACCACAATTGTGGTTTCATCTTTTGTAACGGTTACTCTGCGCGCTTTACCAAGCTGCTGAACGGTTATATTTTCAAGCTTTATGCCTAATTCTTCAGTAAACATTTGGCCGCCCGTTAAAACTGCAATATCTTCCAGCATGGCTTTTCTTCTGTCGCCAAAGCCCGGAGCTTTTACTGCAACCGCACGAAGAACTTTTCTCATGGTGTTAACCACAAGTGTTGCAAGCGCTTCGCCTTCAACGTCTTCCGCTATAATTAACAAAGATTTTCCGTCGCGCGCAACCTGTTCCAAAATCGGAACTAAGTCTGCAATTAGGTTGATTTTTTTGTTTACGCACAAAACGTAAGCATCTTCCAAAACCGCTTCCATGCGTTCAGGGTCTGTAATGAAATAGGGTGAAATATAGCCTTTGTCAAACTGCATACCTTCAACGATTTTCTTGTCTGTTCCAAAACCTTTGGATTCTTCAACGGTAATAACGCCTTCTGTGCCAACTGCTTCCATACAATCTGCAATTAAGGTGCCTATTGATTTATCGTTGCCGGAAGAAATTGTTGCAACCTGCGCGCGCATTTCTTTTGAATCCACGGGTTTTGACATGTTTTTAATTTCTTCAACGGCGGCCTCAACGGCTTTGCCGATACCGCGTTTCATAATCACGGGGTTAGCGCCTGCGGTAAGGTTTTTTAAGCCTTCTTTAAAAATTGCCTGCGCCAAAACACTTGCTGTTGTTGTGCCGTCGCCTGCAACATCATTTGTTCTTGAAGACACATCTTTTAAAAGTTGTGCGCCCGCATTTTCAAGCCCGTCTTTTAATTCAATTTCTTTTGCGATTGTAACGCCGTCATTTACAATTTGGGGCGTGCCGTATTTCTTTTCAAGAATAACATTACGGCCTTTTGGCCCCAAAGTTATTTTAACAGCGTTTGCAACCGCGTTAACGCCGTTTAATAATGCCTCTCTGGCATCTGCTTCAAATACTATTTTTTTAGCCATTTTCTATATCTCCTTACTTAACTTATTCGATTATTGCCAATACGTCTTTAATTGAAAGAATTTTTAATTCTTTACCGTCAACTTTAATATCTGTGCCTGAATATTTGGCATAAAGAATTTTATCGCCGACTTTTACATCCATAGGCTCTCTTTGGCCGTTTTCTAAAATTTTGCCCTCACCGATTGCTAAAACTTCGCCTTTTTGAGGTTTTTCTTTTGCGCTGTCCGGAATGAAAATTCCGCCGGACGTTTTTTCGCTGTCATCAATAACGCTGATAACAATTTTGTCTAATAGTGGTTTAAGTGTCATAAAATATCCTCCTTTATAAATAATAACTTTTCTGTTAACACTATTTTACTTCAAATTTTTATATAAATAATTTTATTAATAAAAAATTAATAATCGTTAACTTTTATGTAATAATAATTTAAGAGAGGTTGGCTGTGGAAAAAAATCAAAAACCGCTTTTTATTTTTGAATTAGCAAATAATCATAACGGCGCCTTTGAGCGCGGGGTTAAAATTATTCGTGACATAAAGCGCGAAATTAAAGGCTTTGAAAAGCATTTTGATTTTGCCTTTAAGCTTCAATACAGGCATCTTGAAACTTATATTCATCCTTTTTATAAAAACCGCGAAGATTTTAAATGCATCAAAAAATATAATGCAACACACCTTGAAGCGGATGAACTGAAGGCACTGAAGGATGAAATTAAAAAACAGGGTTTTATTGCAATCTGTACGGCTTTTGATGAAAAATCGGTTGATGAGATAGAGCATGAAAAGTATGATTACATAAAAATTGCAAGTTGTTCTTTTTGTGACTGGTTTTTGCTGGATAAAATTATGGCAAAAAATTTGCCTGTTATAGCGTCATGCGCTGCGGCAAGTTTTGATGATATTGATAAAGTGGTTAAACTTTTTGAAAAACATAACAGGCAGCTGGCGCTTTTGCACTGTGTGGGCGAATATCCGACAGAAAACAAGAACCTTCAAATGAACCAGATAGATTTATTAAAAAAGCGCTATCCCACGCTTACAATAGGCTTTTCAGTGCATGATAGCGCAGAAAATTTGGATAATGTTAAAATAGCAATTGCAAAAGGGGCAAGAATTTTTGAAAAGCATGTGGGGCTTGATGATTATAAAGGAAGCCTGAATGCTTATTCCATAACGCCAAAACAGGTGCAAAAGTGGTTGCAGTATGCAAAAGAAGCGTATAATGCCTGCGGCATTGAAAACGCCAGATATGAGCCCACAGAGCTTGAAATTGTAAGCCTCAGAAACTTAAGCCGCGGCGCTTTTGCGCTTTGCGATATAAAAAAAGGCGAGGCAATTGATGAAAAGAAAATATTTTTTGCAATTCCGTCGCTTGAAAATCAACTGCTTCCACACGATTTTGCTGCCGATAAACAATATAAGGCAAAATATTTTGTTGAAAAAAATTCTCCCATATTTTTATCTGACACATTATAAAAATTAATTTAATACAAGTAGCAAAAAAAATTCTTTTTGATTTTTATAATAAAGCTTATTATAAAAAGTGTGTTGTTAGATAATTAGGAGAGAGACTTATGAAAATTGAAAGTTTGAAACTGCCTGTTGGCATGAAGAATTGCTATGCATACTCTTCACAAAAAGTTCAAAAAAGGATTGAACAAAATTCTTATTCCGCAGATAATAGGTTTGTAGGAATAAGACCGTCTTATTGGACGTTTAAAGGAGGAGTTAATTATATGGCAGACAAAGGTGTGACAGTTACAACGGGTAACCCTGCAATTATTGAAAAATATACACAAACGGGAAGAGAAACCGTTGAAGATATTAAATCAAGAGCAGGTCGGGAAGGGCAATTTTTAAGCTGGGTAGGAGTTTTACCTAAAATTCAGCTTGAGAATTTAGATAAAATTTATGATATTGCAAAACAGGCAAAAGCAGACGGTGCTACGGATTTGGTTGTTTTGGGCATAGGCGGCTCACGCCACACAACAGAAGCCATGCTTGGCATGCTCGGTAAAAATCAAAATATACATTTTTATTCTGCAGTTGACCCTATCAGCTTTAAAAGGTTAGCAAAAGACCTTAATTTAGACAAAACAAGATTTTTGGTTGTTTCAAAATCCGGCGGAACATTAGAAACAACCACAGGCTATGAAAACAGCAAAAAAGCTTTGCAGGAACACTTCGGAAAAAAAGATGTTTCAGACAAATTTATAGCGATGACGGATGTATCACCTGAAAAAAGTGCCCTGAGGCGCGAGGTTGACAGAGGCGAAATTAAATTGTCGGGGCTTGTGCATGATGATGTCGGGGGCAGATTTTCAATTTTTGATGACGCGACAATTTTTGCAATGGCTTATTTAGGCGTTCCTAAAAGTGATGTTCAAAAAATGCTTGCAGCATCGCTTGAGGCACAAAAAGACTTTTTAAACTCCGATATCAGGCAAAATGATGCGCTAAAACAAGCGGCATTTAATGTTGAAGCTAAAAAATCGGGTAAGGAAAAGCACGGTATTGAATATTTCGGCGATGCCTTTTATGGTGCTACTTTGTGGGAGAAACAAATGAAAAATGAATCTCTAAAAGCTGCAATTTCAACAGATACAAACGTAGGACCCGCATATTTGCATTATAATGCCGAGGCCGATTTGGATGAAGCGAATACAAATTCCTTCTACACTTTTGTAAATGTTAAAACTGATGACAAAACAACAAATGCTGTTTTGACAGGGGTTAAAGCCGCATATAGTGCACAGCACCCTGTATCTTCAATTGAATTGAAAGATTTGTCACCTGAATCAATTGCAAGATTTATTGAGCTTAAACACTTTGAAACCATATACACGGGGAATATGCTGAGACGCTTAAACGGTAATGTAACACCGGAACAAGAAGCAACACCTGAAGTTTTGCAACCAAACGTTGAAAAATATAAAAAAGAGGTCAAAAAAGCTTTAAATTAATCTTTTTAAAACGCTCCTTTTAAAGGGGCGTTTTTTTAATTATATAGTAAGGGTATCCTATTTTTAAAAATTTTTCTTGCATACTCGGCTCATTTTTGGTAAGATCTAAAATAAAAAGTTTTGTTTGGAATAACGAGTAGGAGATATGGAAATATGAAATTTAAAAAAGGTTTTTTTGCGCTATTTGTAGCAGCAAATTTTGTTTTTATGCAGGCATTTTTGCCGTCAATGGCGGCTGAAATCAGCCCTGCAACCCTTAATTCGGGAGACAATTTGGGATATACAACTTCAGACACTTGGACAAGCACTATTACAAACCAAGGCGGTAATTTTTTTATGGTAGGAACCACGCATAATACATCTGACGGTATTTACAGCCAAATAAGCGGTATGATGCAGTTGGTAGATTCATCATCCGGGCTTACCATAGATTCTTCCGACAGCAGTATTAGCGGCGGCAGTGTCAACTTTACCAGCGGCGGTTTCCTAACGGTTACTTCAAGCGGGGGTTCAATTACAAATACAGCCATTAGCCTTATGGGCGGAGCCTCTTTAACTCTTGAAAACCAAACAGTCAACACAGTAACCCTTGCAATAGATAGCACTGCAAATATAATATCAATAGGTGACGGTACTAACGCTACCACTCTTACTCTACTAAACGGTACGGGTACAATTAACTCACAATCAGATGTAACTATACAATCAGGCTCTACCCTTAATATTAACGGCGGCATAACGTATTTAGATGCTAACGATACCTGGACAGGCACTGTTAACTTGAGTAACGGTGCAATCCTAAACTATGACGACTTAACCTCAAACGGCACACTCGTGGCGTCTGTAGGCACATTAAATATAGGTTCATCAAGTGCGGCAACTCTAAACATCGCAGCA
>CAZYYK010000051.1:0-12345 GCA_964651135.1 uncultured Gammaproteobacteria bacterium
TCAGAGCCCCCCCCCCCCCGTTACATTATTATTTTCCTTCATTACGTCCGCCTTTCTGCGATATTCCAACCAAAAATATAGTATCTTATCGAGCGGGAATTGTCAATATAAACAAGGCAAATAATCTATATTTATTAAAATTCTAAACCGCGGCAAGGTTTTTACATTTTTCAATGCATTCCATAACGGTTTTTGCCACTGTTTTTTGCTCATCTTCGGTAATTTCTGCAAACATAGGCAGGCTCATCACAAGCTTGGTGTTGCGCTCTGTTTGGGGAAGTGCGCCTTCCAAAACGCCTAAATAAGCATGCACTTTTTGCAAATGCAGCGGAACAGGGTAATAAATCATAGCGCCAATGCCCGCATCTTGCAGCATTTTGTGCAAATTATCCCTGTTTTCAACCTTAATGGTGTATTGATGATAAACGCAGTATGTTTCTGCAAGTTCTTTTGGCGTTTGAATATCCGCACAATTTTTGAAAAGTTCGTTGTAAAAATATGCATGTTCTTGCCTTTTAGCGTTCCAGCCATCAAGATAGCGCATTTTCACCCTTAAAATTGCAGCCTGAATTTCATCCAGCCTTGAATTTATGCCTATTTCATCGTGATAATAACGAATTGCCCCGCCATGGTTTCGAAGGGCTATAATTCTGTCTTTTAATTTTTCGTTATTTGTCACACAAAGCCCGCCGTCGCCCATAGCGCCAAGGTTTTTGGTGGGATAAAAGCTCAAACACCCGATATCGCCAAATGTGCCTACGGTTTTGCCCTTATATTTAGCGCCAATTGCCTGGCATGCATCTTCAATAACATATAAATTGTGCTTGCGCGCAACTTGCATAATTTTATCCATATCACAAGGCTGGCCGTACAGGTGCACAGGCAGGATTGCTTTTGTTTTTGACGTTATTTTTTCTTCAATTTTACCAGGGTCAATATTAAAAGTGTCAGGGTCGATATCAACAAAAACAGGCTTTGCGCCCACAATACCAATAGCTTCGGTTGTGGCAACAAAGGTGAATGCAACTGTTATAACTTCATCGCCCTTGCCTATATCAAGCGCCCTTAGCGCCAAATGAAGCGCATCTGTGCCGGAATTAAGCCCTATTGCGTATTTTGCACCCAAATAATTTGCAAGTTCTTCTTCCAAGGCCTTGCAGTTTTTGCCCAAAATATAAGAGCCGCTTCTCATAACATTTACAACCGCATTTTCTGCTTCAGACGCTATTGTTTCATACTGCCTTTTTGAATCAATTATAGGTATCATAAGCTTTCTCCTCTTCGCCTTATTTATAACTTACAACTATGATACCATAGAAATTGTGCCCTTTATACAATCTTTACAAGGATTTTAAAAAAACATACGCCATACGCGCGGCTTTTTCGTCTTCTGAAATCATTTTAATTACTTCTTTTTTTATTTTTTCTATATCCTGAAACTGTTCAAATTCAAATAACTCCGAAATTTTAACCTCAAGGGCGGCTGCAATTTTTTCCAAAGTATCGGCTTTCACAAAATTTTCTCCGCATTCAATTTTGCTTATATTGCGCTCCGCAAGCCCCACTGCTTCTGCAAGCATTTCTTGCGTTAAACCTTTTTTGACTCTGAATTCTTGAACTCTTTTGCCCAAAAGCTTTTTAACATTGCTCATCTTCACCTCAATATTATCTTATAAGTGATAAAAACATTTAATAAGGATTTTTTAAATACTAAAAAGTATTGACAAGGTATTTAAAAAGTACTAGAATGGCAAATATATGAAAAGGAGAATGCGGTTATGTACAAAAAAGATTCCATACTTACACGTCATCCTGAATTTATTTCAGGATCTAAAAAGCAAAAAAATCCTGTTTCTGTCGAAACACTTTCCACCCATTTCTTTCTTTTTGGCTCAAACGCCGCACGCAAAAAGAAAGAAACAGGTGGAGCCCAAAGAAAGAAAAACGTCGGCTTCTTGCCGCCTGTCAAATCTTTGATTTGTTCGCTCGCTTCGCTTTGCTCCCGCTCGCAACGGCGGGTTAGTGCCTTCACGCTTGCAGAAGTTTTAATAACTCTTGCAATAATCGGCGTTGTGGCGGCTCTTACAATTCCTGTGGTTGTGAAAAATTATCAGGAAACCGCCGCGGTTTCAAGGGTAAAAAAGCATTACAGAAATATAGCAGATATTGTGCAGCAATGGCAGGTGGAAGAAGGCTGCAGCGATAATGTTTCTGGGTGTATTGAAAAATATAACGGTTATAATTGTAAAAATATTTTTAGTGGTGGGCTTGAGAAAAAAATAAAAATACTAAAAATAAGATACCAAAATCAAGACTATACGGATATAGACTGGCTGCCCGACAGCAATACTCTTTTTAATGCAGCAGCGCAATTTGCTTCATGGCAGGGTGTTTCAAAAATATCTGCCTATTCCAACATAACGTGTCATTATTTGTTATCTGACGGCACTACTATGATGATTCATATGCCCGATACATACAATAGAAGCGGTTTTATGTTTATTGACATAAACGGTAAGAAAGCCCCTAACAGAGTGGGCAAAGATATTTTCCCGATAAGTATAGGTGCTTACAATAATCCCAAATATACAACCGTTAATCCTTATTATGCAGAAGACAGTTCCGCCACAAGCGGCCTTTGCCTCACGCGCAATAACGGTGTTTGCGACCCTGATGTTTGCACACAAACTTCCTGCTCGCCCACGGCATACGTTTTAAAAAACGGCAAACTGCCGCCTGTTACGTGGTAGCTTTTTTCTTTTTGTGAAGCGACGATAAAAACGCGGCAATAATAATAATTAAGCTAACCCCGCCCGTAATGCCTTCAGGCACTTCATTAAAAATGCTGACAAGCATAACAAGCGCTAAAAAGCCTATTGCCCAGTGTGCGCCGTGTTCCAAATAAATGTATTTCTCAAGCGTTTGCCTGTCCACCATAAAAATAGTTAGCGACCTTACAAACATAGCCCCTATTGCAAGCCCTATCGTAATTATAATAACATCCTTGCTTATTGCAAAAGCGCCCAGAAGCCCGTCAAATGAAAAAGAAGCGTCAATTACTTCCAAATAAATAAAATTTATAAAACCAATCTGCCCGATGCCTGTCATCAAACTTCTTTTGTCCGCAAGGGTTTCCAGCATATCGCAAACACCGTTTATAATTAAAAATGTTATTATAGCTGAAATTGCGGGGATTAGAAACGCCATTTTTTCATCAGGTGCCATAAAATACTGCACAAAGCACAATGTCAAAAGGCCTAAAATAACCGATATTGACCTCACATGCCCGCATACGGCAAAATATTTTTCAATTCTGCTAAGCCAGTGGACATTTCTTTTGCAATCAAAAAAATATTCAAGAAAAATCATGCCCAAAAACATGCCGCCAAAGCTTACCAAAGGCGTGTGCGCCTGGTGCAGATAGGTTGAATATTGCGCAACATTGTGCAGCGCCATATCAAAAACATTTATTGCATTATGGTGAGAAAAAATTGCAACAAGCACAATGGGGAACAAAAGCCTTACACCAAAAACCGCAATTAAAATACCCCAGGTTAAAAAACGCTGCTGCCACTTGTAATCCATTTTTTTAAGGCGCATGGCGTTTATAATTGCGTTGTCAAAAGAAAGCGTAACTTCCAAAATCCCCAGAAAAATTGCTATTAAAAGAGCCTTTAAGCCGCCGCCGGGCGCTACGTAATCCCCCCAAAAATAAGCTAAAACCAGACCAGCTATTGTCACTATAATAGAATATTTAAAATATTTGAGCATGGTGTAACTTTATCACAAAATTTTTAAAAGGTAAATCTTATTCCTGCCCATAAAAAATCATATGAAATTGACATAACAGATGCTAACTATTATAATTATTTATTAATAGAAGTTATAGAAAGAATTTAGCCATTATGATGAAGCTTAAGAATAAGGGTTTTACGCTGGCAGAAGTGCTTATAACACTTGCAATAATCGGTGTAGTTGCAGCACTTACAATTCCCACGGTTGTGCGTAATTATCAAAAGCAGCAAACTGTGGTACGGCTGAAGAAAACATACAGTGCAATTGCAAATACGGCAAACCTTGCAATGGCAGAACACGGGCCTATTGTTAACTGGGTTGTGGAAAACAACAAAGCAGAAGATTTTGCAAACACTTATGTAATTCCCTATCTTAAAGTTTCAAAAAATTGCGGTACAAAATCAACGGGAGAGTGTGATTTTAGTTTTAAAAGGCCAAACGAAGCAACTACAACATTAAGCACCAATACTGCAAAATTTTACCTCAATGACGGCGTTTTTGTAGGGGTTAATGCCGTGAATACCTCTTACAGCGGAGTATCCCGCAAACAGGCAGACATTTATATAGATATAAACGGGCAAAAAAAGCCTAATTTTATGGGAAAAGATGTTTTTCATTTTATATATTATATTTATTGGGAAGGCAACCCCGGCATTACGGGAAAATTGTCACCATACGGAAGCAAGGACAGAGATTATAACTTAAATTCATCAGACCCTGCGGTTTGTAATACCGGCGGCACGGGTGAATACTGCACAAGGGTTATCATGCAAGACGGCTGGGAGATAAGGGATGATTATCCCTGGTAAAAATTGCCATAAAGCCCGATAAATATATATTTAACATAGAGTTAATAAACTTAACATTTTACAAACTTTTTATTTTTCTGTTAAAATTATTAGTAAAGTAAACCATAAGGAATTAGATTTGAAGGAACGTATTGAGCTATTACTTATAACGACGGGGTTGTTAGTGTTTCTTTTTATTTTCCAAAATTTCATGGACACGTTTTGGGCAATGATTGTTCTTTGCATTTTCTTAAGCCTTTATTTGTTCTATACTTACCTTTTCACCCGTCACCAGCGCAGAAAATTGCGCAAAAATCCGCCTGTTTTAAATGAAAATTTCAAGCCTTTTATCTCAATTTTAATTCCATGCCACAACGAGGCTGCTGTTATTGAAGATACCGTCAAAAACATTTCACGGGTTGATTGGGAAAATTATGAAATAATTTTGATAGATGACAGATCGACCGATTGCACCCCAAAAATTTTAGAAAAACTTTCAAAAGAAAATAAAAAAATCAAATATTTGATAAGAGAAAAAGAAGCTTTTCCGGGCAAATCCGCTGTTTTAAACGATGCTATGAAAATTGCCAAAGGGGAAGCAATTCTGGTGTTTGACGCGGATGCCAGAATTAAGCCCGATTTTATTAAAAAACTTTTAATTAAATTTGAAGCGCCCGATGTGGGCGCAGTACAAGCGCAAAAAAGCATATGTAATTATAGGGAAAATTTCCTCACTCGCTGCCAATATAACGAATACATTGCGGATACGCACATCCAGGTAAGCAGGGATTCCGTGCGCGGCGCGGTTGAATTAAGGGGAAACGGCGAACTTATTAAAAGGCGTGCGCTTGAAGATTTGGGCGGGTGGAACAACGAAACAATAACAGACGACCTTGATATGTCAACAAGAATGCATATAAAAGGCTGGGACATACGCTTCTGCCCGGAAGCCATTGTTTATGAAGAAGGCGTTTTAACATACCCTGCCTTGATTAAACAAAGAAGGCGCTGGGTGGAAGGCAGCATACGCCGTTATTTGGAATATATGTACGGCATTTTCTTTTCACGCGATATGTCCCTCAGGGTGGGTGCTGATTTAATAAGCTATATTACAATTTTCTTGCTGCCTTTTTGGCTGGTGTCTGAAATTGCCATTCAAGCTTTCAGAATTGTAAAACACGGGTATAATTACAACATCATCCTCTCATCAATTATAATGTTTCTGTGCGTGGCTGTTCTTTTCGGAGCATGCCTTTTTTACAGTTTAAGAAAATACAGCGATTATTCATTCTTCAGAAGAATTTATGAAGCCGTTGCAACTTCCCTTTATATGATTATTTTTTGGGTGCCTATTGTTTTTATTATAATTTTAAAAATTATTTTCACGCCAAAAACAATGGATTGGAACAAAACGCAGCACGGAGTGAGCAAAACATGCTAGAAAAAAACGAAAAATATTATTTCATTGCAATAGGCGGAATAGGCCAAAGTGCATTAGCCAAAATGCTCTTAGAACAAGGATATGTTGTAAGCGGCTCTGACATTGAAGATAACAAATACCTGAAACAGCTAAAAAATTTGGGGGCTGAAATTTATATAGGCCACAGCGCCCAAAATGTTCCGTCTGACGCTAAAGTGGTTATATCAACCGCAATTAAGGATAATAACGTTGAACTTTTAAGGGCAAAAGAATTGGGGCTTGAAATATTGCACAGAAGCGATATGCTTAAAATTTTATCGCGAAATTGCAAGAAATTTATAGGTTTTACAGGAACCCATGGCAAAACCACAACAAGCGGAATGTGCGCATACGTTTTGGAAAAATGCGGCTTGAACCCTTCCTTTGCAATAGGGGGAATTGTGCCCGGCGTTGATACCAATGCCAAATCATCCACAGATTGTAAAAACACTTATTTTGTGGCGGAGCTGGATGAATCTGACGGAACGGTTTTAAAATATTCGCCTGATTTTATAACCATAAACAATTTGGAAGCAGACCACTTCGACTTTTTCAAAAAAGGTGAAGATGATATCATTGAAACCTTTGAAGCCTTCTGGGGAAATTTAAAAGACGGCACAAAAGTGTTTATTAATATTGACGACAGCGGCAATTTAAGGCTTTTGGAAAAAAACGGTTTGAAAAATGTTATAACCTATGCAATTAAAAAAGAGGCAAAATATCAGGCTAAAAATATTGTGTTAAACGCGCGCGGGTCTTTATTTGATGTTTTTAAAGACCAAAAACTTTTAGGCAGCATTGAACTTATAGTTCCGGGGGAATACAATGTTTACAATGCTCTTGCAACCGCTGCAAACTTAATTGAACTGGGGCTTGAATTTAGTTGTTTTAAAGAGCATTTTAAAACATTTAGCGGCATGGGGCGCAGATTTCAGAGCGTTGCAAAATTTAAGGGTATTGAAATTATTGACGATTACGCCCACCACCCCACTGAAATTGCGGCAGTTTTAGAAGCTGCAAAAAACTACACAAACCAACGTGTGGTTGCAATTTTTCAGCCGCACAGATACTCGCGCTTTCAAGGGTTATGGAACGAATTTAAAAAAGCTTTCAAAAACGCGGATGTCCTTGTGGTAACTGATGTTTGGAGTGCGGGAGAAGATGTTATCGAAGGGTGTCAGAGCGAAGATTTTGCCCTGCAAACAGGCTGCATTTACGCCAAAGGCCGGATAAAAGAAGCGTCCGAACAAATATATAAAATTTTAAAACCCAATGACGTTGTTATAACGCTTGGCGCAGGAGACATAACACAAATGGGTAAAGCGCTTGAGGGGGATGCCCGGGATGATTGTTAAAGAAAAATTTGAACTTAAAAATTATAACACTTTTAGGATGGAATCTGTGGCGGATATTGCCTATTTCCCCGAAAATATGGATGAATTTGTTGAACTTTTAAAAAAAGTGAAAAACCCAAAAATCATGGGGGCGGCTTCCAATATTCTTTTCGGCGCACTTGGCGTTAAGGAACCTTTAATTTTTACAAGTCATTTGGATGAAATTAAGCTTGAAGATGATATTTTGCATGTTGAATGCGGTGCAAAATCCCCGTTTTTAGCAAATTTTGCCCTTGCAAATTCAATCACGGGTTTTGAATTTTTAGCCCAAATTCCCTCTTATGTGGGCGGCAATATTTGTATGAATTCAAGCGCGCATGACCAGTGCATAAGCGATAATTTAATATCATGCCGGATATTTGACATTTTAAAAGGGGAAGACAGAGTTATTGAAAAAAACCGCCTGCATTTTAAATACAGAACCTCAATTTTTAAGCAATACCCGAACCGCTGTGCCATTTTGAGCGCAAAATTCAAGGCAAACAAAACAGAACAGAGCTTAATAAAAGAGCGCATGGAAGAAAATTTTTCAAAGCGTGAATCAACCCAGCCAAGCTTAAGATTTCCAAACGCAGGGAGCGTTTTTAAAAACCCTGAAACAAGAAGCGCCGGCAGTTACCTTCAGGCTTGCAGCGTCAAAGGTTTAAGCGTAGGCGGGGCTAAGGTTTTTGAAAACCATGCAAATTTTATAATTAATTTTAACAACGCCACATCCACTGATGTTGTTGAATTAATGTATGAAATGCACACAAGAGTGCTGCATAAATTTACAGTGAAGCTTGAGCCCGAAATTATATTTTTAGGGCAAAAAACCAAAAAAGAGGAAGAATTATGGAAAAAAATGACAGCAAAATAAATAAAGATACCAAAATTGCGGTTTTATGCGGAGGCATGTCAAGTGAAAGAGAAGTTTCCCTAAGAAGCGGGGCTAAGGTTTTTAAGGCGCTTGAAGAACTTGGATATAAAAATGCCGTTAAAATTGATGTGGGGCACGATATTGCCCAGGTTCTAAAAAAAGAAAAAATTGAATGCGCCTTTAACGTGCTGCATGGAAAATACGGCGAAGACGGCTGCGTGCAGGGCGTTTTAGAATTTTTACAAATTCCTTACACCCTAAGCGGGGTAAAATCAAGCGCAATTTGTATGGATAAAGAAATTACCAAAAATATTTTAAAGGGGTCGGGAATTAAAGTCATCAAATCAAAGTGCGTGTTTGAAGAAGATGAGCTTGAAGGCATTGAAAAAGCGCTGAATTTCCCCCTTATGGTAAAACCCGCGTCTGAAGGTTCAAGTATCGGCATGACAAAAGTTGATAATATAAAAGAATTAAAAACTGCTTTTAAAGTTGCCAAAAAATACAACAACAAAATTTTGATTGAACAATACCTGCAAGGGATATCTATTACAACAGGTGTTTTGGAAAAAGACGGAAAACCTTTTGCAACGCCTATTTTAGAATTTAAAACAAAAACGCTCTGGTATGATTATGAGGCAAAATATACAAAAGGGGTAACAGAATTTATTCTGCCCGCCAATTTAAGCAAAGAATTAACAAAACAAGTTCAAGATATTTCAATAAAAGTGCATAAAATTTGCGAATGCCACGGGGCAAGCAGGGTGGACCTTTTGATTTACAAAAACGTTCCTTATGTGCTTGAAGTGAACACAAGCCCCGGCATGACCGATTTAAGCGACCTGCCCGCACAGGCAAATTATATGGGTATAAATTATAACGCTTTGGTAGAAATGATTTTAAAAACCGCAAAAACGGATAAGTAGCTTATGAGCAACGAAAAAAAATTAAGCCAAAAATACTACGCCAGAAGGCTTAAAGCAAGCAGGATAAGAAGAAAAATATCCTCAAAAAGAAGGTATTTAAAAAATTTAAGGGTGCTTGCGCGCGTGGGCTTAATTGTTTTGATTGTTGTTTTGGGAATTTTTACGCTGAAACTGAACGCCTGGCATATAAACCAGACTCTTTTATCTCAGGGAAATGAAAAAGTTATTGTGGTGCAGGGCAACGCCATCACGCCAAAGTATAAAATTATTGATATGGTGCGCCAAACCCCCCTTCCGAACATGGAAATTTTCAGGCTTGAAACAAAAGAGTTGGAAGATAATATAGCCCAGCTTGAACCTGTCAAAAAAGTGTATGTAAGAAGGTTTTGGCTTCCGGCAAGGCTTGTTGTAACGGTTGAAGAAAGAGAGCCTGTTTTTCTGATTGCGCCAAACCTTGAAACAGCGCCAATTTCTGCCATAACCGCCGAGGGTGTTTTTATAGGGCGCGATTATATGCCCATACCCCAAAAATTTAAAACAACTAAAATTTTAAGCTACGGGCTTCGCGGAGATGATTATGAAAACTGGAACAAAGAACGCATCGATGAAATTTTGAAACTGATTAAAACCATTGAAACTTATTCCGGGCAAAAAGTTAAATATATAGATTTAAGAGACCCGAACAACATCTACATACAGCTTGATGATGTGCTTGTAAGGCTTGGTGAAATTAATAAAAGCGTTTATAAAAGGCTTGAAGGGCTTGTTACAATTTTGCCCGAAGTAAGACAGCTGGGTTCAAAAGTTAAGTATATTGACCTTCGCTGGGAAGGCGTGCGCTACATTAAACTTGAAAAAAATGAAACTGTACCCACCATTAATTAAAATAGCTTGAAACAATTGCCTTAATATATTCATTTTTAAGGCGGTTTATAGTATTTTCACTGTTTAATCCTTCAAGGGCATTCATTTTTTTAAGCGCCAAAGTGCTTTCACACACAAGAATTTCATCTTCGCTTGTGCGCGCCAAATTTAAAATATCATCAACATAATTTTTTAAGCCTAAATCCCCTATAACCAAAAGGGCATTGAGCGCACGGGTTTTATCTTCGTTTAAAAGCTCGCATTTTAAATTGTTTTTGCAAAAAGCGGGGTCGAATTGCTGCAAATTATTGTGCGCCTCTTTTATGCAGTTTTTTAAATTTTTGTCTAAATCAAATGTGTAAATATCGTCCGATACAAAAATTTCGAACTTTAATTTTGTATTTAAAATAAGACGGCACACATACGGCGTTTTTTCAGCCCGGTTAAGTAAATAATCAATAAAATCAAAAACACAGTAAAAACCCAAAGTTGAAAGGGGTAAATCTTCAGGGTAGGCGTTTAAAATAACATCATAAATTTCAAGCGCTCGCGGCACATCTTCCTTAATTAAAATTTCAAAAGGTTTTATATCTAAAAGCGCTAAAGCAGCGTTTGGCGCGCAGGTTGATTTTTTCATATAATTAAAAACGGGCAAAAACGCTTCTTTATCGCCGTATGAAGCCAAAAATTCAACGGCGCGCAAGGCTTTTGTGTCATCTTCTTTTAATTCTTCAACGGCTTTATTAAAAAGGGTTTTATCGCCGAAATTAAAAAGTGCTTTAGCGCAATTCGCCGCAAGGGCTTCATTTTCAGACATTGCATATTTATTTAACAAATCAAGCGCCAAAGAGTCGTTAATGCGCTCAAAATATGCGGCGCAGTAAGTTTTTTGGTCATCCTCCCCATGCTCAAAAATTTCAAGCAGAGTGTCTGTTAAATCTTCATTTGCAAATTTCACAAAAGAATTTATTATAAATTCTTCAAAATCAGCACAATAAAGCTTCATAAAAACAAAAACGTTTTTAAAATTTTCGGCATTTACAGCTTCAAATAAACCTTTGTTAATTTTTTCTTTTATAAAATCAAAAATGCTCTCGGCACTTTCGCAAAGCTTCAAAAATGTTTCAAAATCTTTGTTTTCGATGATGTTGTGGCATGCGGATTTGAAGGTGTTTATATCCTTTGAAAACAGGTTATTGGCGTTTTTTGTTTTTAAGTCCATGGGGGTAGTATAACATAATCACCATGGATAGTCATCTTTAATTTCCCAGCCGTCATGTGCAAGTCTTGCTGCACAGCAGCCTCCGTGACCTGTTTTAGAACAGTTACTTTTTATACTGGCAACACTATTATTATAGCAATAGAACATAACCCCTTTGTCTGTTCTTGTAAAAGCAAATGAATCTCTACCCCAAACATTAGGCCCTTTTGCCCCGTTTAAATCAACATAAATATAATCCACGGTAGCTCCCTCGCTTCCGCCTATTGCAAAAATCACAAAAAGTATACCGTCCGGTGTTAAAAATGTTGTTCTTGCTCCGGGTGAAACAACATTTATGCCGTCAGGGTTGCCATTAGCATACGTCCAGGGTGTGGAGTTTTTATAACCGCAATCCGAATAAGTGCTGCAAATTTTTTGCGCTTTTAAATAAGGTTTCCAGTATCTGTTAAAATATTCTGTTGCACCTAAATCTGATGCCTTATCCCACGTTTGATACATGCCGTTTTCAGCTTGAGAATTATTATATGCCTGGCTTATTATTGAATATGCCTTTTTTAACTTTGTTACGGTTTGAGTTTTTTGATAATTTTTCACAACAATGGGAATCGTTAATGCGGCAACAACGCCGATTATTGCCAATGTAATAAGAACTTCGGCAAGCGTAAACGCTTTTCTATTCAATGCCCCCTACCTCCGTTACAATATTAATTTTTTCCATTTTTACGTCTTTCGTTTGTTATATTTTAATTGTATCAGTTTTTTTAAAAAACGCAATAAGATTCCTATAAATTAGTGTTTTTTCTACTTTTTAGTTGCCAAAATGTTCAAATAAGAAATATTAAAATCTTGTGTATAATGAGATTTGTTGATATAATAAATAAAAATCGAAATAGAAAGATGGATTGCAATGCAAGATCTTAAATACAAGAAAATACTCCTAAAAATAAGCGGTGAAGCGCTTTTGGGAAATCAGGAATTCGGAATTGACCCTGCACCCGTTGAGATGATAGCACATGAAATTAAAAAAGCGCATCAAATGGGCGC
>CAZYYK010000052.1:0-3029 GCA_964651135.1 uncultured Gammaproteobacteria bacterium
CTTTTTTTCCTTTTTAATTTTTTCCAATATCTCTAAAGCGTCCTCAAAATCGCTGAAAATTTCAAGTGCTGCTGTTGCGTGTTTTTTGGCTTTTTTAAAATCTTTAATTTCAAAATAAATTTGCGCCAGACTTGTTAAAACAAGGTGATTTTTAGGATACATTTCAAGCAGTTTTTCATAAATTTTAACTGCTTTTTTATAATCCTTTAACTTTATATAGCACATTGCAAGCAAGTTTACAATATCCGCGTTATTGGGCGTTTTCCAAATATCAATTAAAATATCGCGCGCAAGGGTGTATTTTTCCTGTTTATAATAAACATTTGCAAGCCCCCAGGCGGTTTCAACGTCTTTCGGGTTAATTTTATAAGCTTTTTTAAAGTATTTGGAAGCTTCCTTAATATCGTTTAAAGCCAAATAATTTAAACCCAAAGAGGTTAAATAACAGCAGTTTTCTTTATCTTTTTTAAGCGCCTTCAAGTAATATTCCTGCGCCCCCTTAAATTCCTGGTTTGCATTTAAATATGTTGCCCAGGCAAAAACAGTGTCGGCACTATCGGGCGCAAGTTCAAGCGCGCATTCCAATTCTTCTTTTGCCAAATCGGATAAATTCATATAAAGATATAAAAGCCCGAGGTCTTTGTGCAAAAGCGGGTCTTTAGGCGACATTTGCACAGCCTTTCTTAAAGAATTGCGCGCCTGTTCGTAATCTTGCATGTGCATTTCGCAAATGCCTTTTTCCCAAAAAATTTCCGCATCCACTTTGCCCTGTTTCAGCAGGGTGCCCAAAATTTCAACCGCATATTCCCACTGACCTATTGAACGGTAAAGCCTTGCGATATTTTTTCTTAAATCAACGGATTTCGGGTTTTGTTCCAAAAGCTCTTTTGCAATTCTTAATGCCTGAAGGTATTCGCCGCATTCCGTTAAACAAATCATCAAATTGTGCTTGATTCCTGTTTTTTCAGGCTGCAGGACATTTAAATTTCTGTATAAATTAAGCGCAAGTTTGTAGTCTTTGGCTTCAAAAGCGCAATAGGCAAGGGCATTCATAACCTGTGCCGTGGGTTCAAGCTTGTATGCCTGTTCAAAATATTCAAGCGCCATTTTATATTCGCCCTTTATCTGCATAATTGAAGCTATATTGTAAAGGGTTATGGAATTTTCAGGGTCTAAATCGTAGGCTTTATAAAGCGTTTTTAAGCCCTTTGCAATATCCCCCATAGCCGTATAACACGAAGCTATGTTGTTTAAAATTTGTGCCTGGTTGGGTTCAAGTTTGTGCGCCGCTTTTAAATTTTCAAGCGCCTTTTCCCAATTTTCAAGCACCATGTAAGCTGTTGCAACGGAATAATAAAACTGATAATCATCCTTGTTCAGCTTTAGCACATCTTCCATAACTTCAACAACTTTTTCATACTGCCCCTGCGAAAAATAAAGCATTGAAAGGTTTTTATAGCCGCTCCAAAAAGCTTTTCTTAGAGATATAACTTTTTTGTAGTGCTTTTCGGCATTTTGCAGGTCGCCCGTTCTTTCTTCGCAATTGGCAAGATAAAAAAGGGAATTGGCGTTATCGGGTTCAATTTCAACAAGCTTTCTAAAGACCCTCAGCCCCTCTTCGAATTTTTCTAAATTAACATAGCAAAGCCCCAGGTTTTTTAACACTTCCACATTTGCCCTGTTTGCCATAAGGGCTTTTTCTAAAATAGCTTTAGCTTTTCTAAAGTCTTGTTTGTTAATATAATCCGCGGATTGGTTTAGTATACTCTCTAAATTTTCCATGATACAATAGTAACAAAATATAGGTATAATTACAATACTTGCGAATACCCAATTGGTTATATTGCATTTTTTGTTTAATTTCCTTATAATTTTAGAATAAATGAAAGGGGAAAAAGTGAAAAATTGGATTATTGTTTTGCTTATTTTTATTTTGCCGCTCGGCTTGTACGGATTTTTAGAGGCAGCCCACGGGGAGAGACTGTTTTCGGTATCTAAAAAAGAACAGGCAATGGTTTATAAATTTTCTTCTCCTATGTGCGCTGATTGCAGAACTGTTGAAAAACATATAAAAGTAATAAAAACACAATATCCTGAACTTATTGTTGAAGATATTGACGTTACGCAAAAAAACAGAGCTACAAAAGATTTGATTGCAAAATATGATGTTACAGTTGTGCCCACCCTGGTTTTTATTGATAAAGAAGGCGATATTGTTGAAAAACTTGAATCCGACATAGAAAAAGCCGATATAGAAAGATGTGTCAAGAAAATTACGCCGCATGAGGTTAAAAAGTAATGAGCGAATGGCTCAAAACCTTCTATACCCTTTTTGGTTCAAATTTGGCGGGGGATGATTTTTCCCTGCTTTTGCTCGTTTTAGCGTTTTTAGGCGGTATTTTGGCGTCACTCACTCCCTGTACGCTTGGAATTTTGCCTGTTATTATAAGCTATGTTGCAGGGTACGGCGAAAAAACTTCTTTCCGCACTTTTTTGCAAATGGTATCTTTTGTGCTGGGGCTTGCCTTTGTGATGAGCCTTGTGGGCGCAATTTCCATGATTGTAGGGCGTGTTTTTACGGCATTGGGCGGAAGTTACTGGATTTTAATTGTGGCGTCCCTGCTTGTGGTTCTGGGGCTTAACCTTTTGGGGGTTTTGGATATTCAATTTCCGGCTTTTGTCAAAAAAATGCCAAAATCAAACCATAACAGCCTTTTTGTATATCCTTTTGTTATAGGTATACTTTTTGCGTTGGCATCCACCCCCTGTTCTACGCCTATTTTGGTTAGTATAATAGGGTTTGCAAGTTTATCGGGCAATATTTTTTATGCAACGCTTTTGTTGTTTTTATTTGCACTCGGGCAGGGCATTATTATAATTTTAGCAGGCGTTTTTACGTCTTTAATAAAAAATCTGAGAGGTTTTGCGCCCTTAAGCGGCTTTATGATGAAACTTGCAGGCGTTTTATTCATCTTATGCGGCTTTATGATGTACTATAACGTTTTTTCAGTGTTTTACCACGGGTAATT
>CAZYYK010000052.1:3039-11819 GCA_964651135.1 uncultured Gammaproteobacteria bacterium
TTTACTCTTCATACCCCAGCATTTTTATGGCTTTGGGGTCTTTTGTCCAGTTTTTTTGCACCTTTACAAAAAGTTCCAAAAACACTTTTTTCTGCGCAATTTCTTCCAATTCAAGACGTGCCGATGTGCCTATTTTTTTAAGCATTGAGCCTTCGCGCCCTATCAAAATGCCCTTTTGGCTTTCTGTTGCTACATAAATTATAGCTTTAATTTTATCTATTTTATCTTCACTTTTATAATCTTCAATTAAAACCGCAACAGCGTGCGGCACTTCATCTTTAGTGTTTAGAATAATTTTTTCCCTTATAATTTCAGCTGCTATCATCCTCAAATTCTGATCTGTTACATCGTCTTCGTCATAAAGAGGTGCGCCTTTTGGCAGATATTTTTTAATATTTTCCAAAAGCTGCGGGATATTTTTCCCTGTTTTTGCACTAATTTTAATCACAGGCACGTTTTTGGGTTCAAAAAGTTTTTTGTAGCCGTACAGGTTTGCTTCAAGTTTTTGGTTGTCTTTAATTAAATCAGTCTTATTTAAAACAATTAAAACAGGCACTTTAACACTGCTTAAACAATTGTCCTTTATCCACTTATCGCCTGCACCCGGGGGCGTTGTGCCGTCTGCCAGAAATAAAATTAAATCACAGTCTTCAAGCGCTTTTTTTGTCTGTGTTGATAAAAATTCTCCCAGTTTATGTAAAGGTTTGTGAACGCCGGGGGTATCTGTAAAGATTATTTGTGAAGTTTTATCCGTAAAAATACCCTTAATGTTTGACCTTGTGGTTTGGGCGCAATTTGTTGTTATTGCTATTTTTTGTCCTATTATCTGATTTAAAAGGGTGCTTTTGCCGACATTGGGGCGCGCAATAATTGTTACAAAACCTACATTTTTTTCGTTATTCATTTGAAATTTTTTCTTTTCATAGTATACTTTATAATATATAATATTATACAACAAAATAACAGGTTTGGGGCTAAGCAATGAAAAAAATATTATTCACAGCATTTACATTTATAACAGTTACTCTTGGCGTTTTTGCATTAAGCAGTGATTACAAAAATAATCTTTTAAAAATTGATTTAAATAAGTTAGATTCTTCAAACTACAATGTTGAACTTTACACCCAAAAACCTTATGCAGAGCCCATTAAAGTTATTAAAAAATCAGATTTTGACTACTACATTTTATTGCCCGAAACCTATCATTCAATTACATCCACAGCCTCAAATGCCGATATCAAGAGTTTGGATGTCAAACTTTACCCTTATGCAGGTGCAGATGTAAATAACGGCTACACAAAGGTGAATATCTTAACAAGCCGCCCCATTAATTTTTCGCTTGCCCTTAAAACCGTAAACAGCGCTGATGCACCAAAAATTGATACAGATAAACTTGCCAAATTAGACGAAGTTTTTGCAAAGAAAACTGTCCGAGAAGGGCAATTAATTCCTAAAATTGCACCCGCTAAAAGTGAAATAAAGGCCTCAGAGGGCACAAAAAATGTTGAAACAGGCAAACTTGCAAAAGCAGATGCTAAAACGCCGCGGCAAATTGACGTAAATAAGCTTCCAAACACGGTGCAACAAAGTGTTAAAAGCGTAAAACTTGCTCAGGAAAAAAGCACGGCAAAAACGCAAAGTTTAGCCCGGGATAACGATTACAAAATAAAAACAAATAAAATTGCAACGCCCAATACCACGGTGGTTTCAATACCAAAGGCAAAGGCTCCCGCCGTTAAGGTTGGGGGTGCGGGCGTTACACCTAAAGCCGTAACAGCTAAAAAGCCGCAAATTGCCCAAGCACCTGTTGCAACCACAGTTACAAAAGCCCAAAGCGGCAAAAGCCAGATTATAGAAATTGAAAAAGCAGAAGATACAGCCCAAGCACCTGACCAAAGGGTGCCCGCGGCGGCAGCTTCAATTGATATACCTGAAGCCCCCACAGTTTTAGACAGAGTGCCGCAGGATATTTTAAGCTTTACGCCCGACCAGATTATTGAAACCCTGCCCGCACAAACAGCCCAAGTTGCACCGACGGCGGAAAAAGAAGATACAATCACCCCGCAAATTGCCTTTTATATTGAAAAAGCAATGAAAGACAATTTCATTTTAATTATGAGCACTTTTGCTTTTGCTTTAGCGCTTTTAGCGATTTTAATGATGAAACACCAAAGACAGATTGTAAGAGTAAGAGAACGCGGGGCTGAAGATGGTAAAATGCACCTAAAAGCGCCTGAAATTGTTGAAGAAATTATTGAAGTTGTGCCAACACAAGATGGCGCAGCAAAAATTGTTTTCAAAGAACCGCGCGTGGCGCAGGAAGAATTGTATTATGCCAATAACCCGATTAAAGATACAAAAGAAGATGACAGCGAAATTTATACAAGAAAACCGAGCCTGAAAAGCAAAAAAGTTGTTATACAGGATGTTTCCACACTTGATGAAGCACCTTCATCTCCGCTTAATTTGCCCGAAATTCCGGGGGATAAGCCCAAATTTAAAAAGAAAAAAGCCGCTGAAGATAGGGCGTTTAAACCAACACCCCTGCCTCCTGTACTTGAGCCTGTGGCGGCGCAAAACCCGATTAAAAGACATGTTGCCCCCGCCAAAACTGATGAAGCCAGAATTCTATGCGCTGCAACAGTTAAGGACGATCGCGGCTTTTGTTTGGTAAGCCACAACGGCATTATGGCACTGACGGGCTGGGTTGGGGAAGATATTTTTGTGCTTCACAGGTTTAAAAAAGACGAAGTGCAAAACCCGCTTATTAAATACAGGCTGTCTGAAAAAACGTTAAGCGAAGAGCATTATTTGGTAAAAGTTGAAAATATGAAGTTCCTTGTAAGATCAACAAGAACACGCATGGGTTTAGAATTGGTGGTTTAAATTAACCCTTAACCGCCCCTTCGGTTTTGCCTGCAATAAAATATTTTTGCATTGCCAGGAAGAAAATTAAAATGGGCACAATTGAAACAATCGCCCCTGCTGCAATTAAGCGGTAATTTGCGCTGAATGTGCCTGCCAGATTGTTTATCCCCACAGGCAGCGTCATAAGTTTTTCTTCCGTTAAAATAATAGAAGGCCACAAAAATTCGCCCCAGCTTCCTATAAATGTAAAAATGGCTAAAACGGCCATTGAGGGGGTTATTAAAGGCAAAAGTATGTTAAAAAATATTTGAAAAGCATTACAGCCGTCCACAACGGCACTTTCTTCAATTTCTTTTGGAATGGTTAAAAACGCTTGCCTTAGAAGGAAAATGCCAAACGCATTAACCGCAAAAGGCATAATTAAACCCATATAGCCCATAAATGCCCCGTGTGAATCTGTCATATTGAGTTTGAGCGTTATTATATAAATGGGAAGCATTATAGCTTGAAAAGGCACCATAATGGTTGCTAAAATTGCAAAAAACATAACTTTTTTGCCCTTAAATTCCATTCTTGCAAGAGGATACGCCGCAAGGGCGGATAAAATTAAATTCAGCACAACCGTAAAAAACGCAACAACAAAGCTGTTTACAATATATCCCATAATGGGTACAAGCCTTAAAACTTCCTTAAAATTGTTCCAGGTAAAATCTTTGGGGATGAACTGCGGCGGATATTGGAAAATGTTTTCCGAAGCGCCTTTGAGCGCGGTTGAAAAAAGCCATGCAAAAGGCACAAGGCACAAAAAACAAGCCGATATTAAAGTTAAATGTATTAAAAAACCCTTGAAGTGTTTCATATAGAGTATTTTTTCCTTTCAAATACAAAAATATTCACCATTGAAAAGGCCAAAACAATTACAAGCAATATAACGGATGCTGCCGAAGCTATGCCCAAGTCAAGGTTTTCAAATGCTTTTTCATAAATGTAGTAAACAATAGTTTTGGTTGAATCTAAAGGGCCGCCGCGCGTCATAACATAAATTTCAACAAAAACTTTTAGGGCGGAAATTGAACTTATGGTTGAAACAAGCGCAATTATGGGCATGATGTGCGGAATTGTGACCGCAAAGTGTTTTTGCCATTCGCCTGCGCCGTCAATTTCTGCGGCTTCGTAAAGATCTTTTGGAACGCCCATCAAGGCGGCTAGATAAATCATCATATAATATCCAACCCCTCTAAAAATTGTTACAATGGCAACCGATACCATTGAAACCTTGGGGTCTGTAAGCCAGCCCACCGCGTTTAAGCCCAAAAGCTCTATAAAGTAGTTCAAAAGCCCCCTTGGCGCATAAAGCCACTTGAAGGCAAGCGCTACAACCACAATTGATATAATAACGGGCAGGTACAATAAAAGTTTATATACGGTTTTGCCCCTGATTTTTTGGTTGATTAAAATTGCCAAAAACAGCGGAAAAACAACCAAAAACGGCACGCATAGAATAAGAAAATAAAACGTGTTTACGATTGTTTTTAAAAACAGCGGAGAATTTAAAATTTGCGCGTAATTTTCAAAAAAAACCAACGAGGGCTTATAAATATCCGCGGAATAACTTTGAAAACTCAATAAAAACGTTTGAAAGAAAGGTATAAAAAAGAACACGCCTAAAACCGCAAAAGCGGGTATTAAAAAATAATAAGGCACAAATTTGTTTTGAAATTTCATTTCTATATAATAGAATATTTTGAAATTTTAGGCAAGAAAATTAAGCCGACTGCCCATTTTTTGTAACTGCCCTGCCACACCTTTTTTGGGTATAACAATTGTGTGCTGCTGCTTAACCCCGTTAACTGCCTGCATTGCTTCTGTATAAGCAGCTCTTGGGTTTGGCATTTGAAAATTAGGCTGTGCTACATAAGGTTTTTGCACTATCGGGTTTTGTTGTGGTGTTATTTTTATTGAACCTGTATTCTCCATGAGCTTCCTCCGTTTATATAAAACATGAAACTTGAAAAGTTTGCTAAATTTACCATATTATGTTATTATTATACCACAAATTTAGAGAAATGGCCGAGTGGCTGAAGGCGGCACCCTGCTAAGGTGTTATGTGGAGTTATCTGCATCGAGGGTTCGAATCCCTCTTTCTCTGTTTTTAAAGGGTTTTGGCGCTTTGCTAAAATCCTTTTTTAATGCAAACATTTAGGCGTTACCTTTATTTTTCATTTAGTATTATAATTTACTTATGACACGTATAAATTTAATTCCCGTTGAAGAACTTTCAGACCAGCATTTAATAGCGGAATACCGCGAATTGCCGCGGGTTGTAAACGCGGTGATAAACAACAAAATTGCCATGGGTAATATTCCTGAATTTTACACACTGGGAAAAGGCCATGTGAAATTTTTTTATAATAAAATTTTGTTTTTAGCCTCTCGTTATGCGCAAATATTTGAGGAAATGTGTTTCCGCGGGTTTTGCCCAAACCCCGTGCATTGTGCTTATGATATGTTGGAAAAAATTAAATCCTCCGGATATTGCTGTGAAAAACCGTATATTTTTAATGACGATGAGATAAATGTTTCCAGAAATCGAATTATTGAAAGGCTGAAAAAGAAGCCTGAATGGTATAAGTGGACCAAAAGAAAGCGCCCTGAATATTTAAGCTAAAGTCGATAATAAGTTTAACATCCATATCTTGAAATTTTACTGTCTTTTGTATTTGATTATGGTTTAATATAAATTATGTTAAAAAATACTTTAAAAATTGCAGGTTGTTTAGGGATTATTATAGCCATACTTTGTATTTTGATTCTTATCATATATTTTCTACCTTATCCAAAAAGCGATTATTGTTTGGAAGATGGTGATTGCAAAGAAGGGCGGATTATTTACGTCGATGAACAAGAAATTTTAATCAATGAAGAAAATTGTTTAAAAAACAATTGGATATGGTACAAAAAAGGTAAATATTGCAAAATAGATACCAATAATACTCGATTTAGCGTAAAAGAAATTGTTTATGATTAATGTAAAAATAATAAAGAAGCGGCGGATGGAGGCTGTTTAATTCCTTTTCTGACTTATCAATTTCATTTTTCAGCCAAAGCCGTTTCAATTTTGGCATCTTTTGCCGGGGCAACATCTTCAAGGTGGAATTCTAACCCTATTGCAATATACATATCAATCAAAGAAATAAGCCATGCAAGGGTGGATTCCGCCCCCTGGTTTTCATTAACGCCCTGGCTTTCAAGCCCGTCGCAGCAGCCGCCTGTTTTATGGTCGTAAATAGGGAGTTTTAAATCGTTGTGCCCTAAAAACCAGCTAAAGCAACGCTCGCATTCTTTAAACCATTTTTTATCGCCCGTTGATATGTAAGCATCCAAACAAGCATTTATTAAAGATTGAATTTCAATGGGTTGCTGGTCAAATATTGCGCGCTTACCGTTTTTTGTGCACCAACCCTTGTTGCCGATTATTGATATATGCCCTTCGAGCGCAGTTTGAATTGCAAGCAGCCATTCTAAAGCCCTTATGCCTGTTTCATACATTTGATAGTCGGGAATCCATTTTCCTGCAACAATCAGCGCATGAGGCAAAACAGCGTTAGCGTAAGCAGCCAAATTTTCGCACCAAAACCAGGTGTCAGAAGCGTTTTTTTTAAACAACTCATATATCCTTTGGGCTAAATTATCTCTGATTTTTCTTGCAGCAACATCCCCGCCGTAAATTGTAAGATACGCCTGCAAGCCAAGAACAGTATATGCCCAGGCTCTTGGGGATGTAAAATCTTCAGCCGCGCGTATGGCATCTAAAAACAGTATCATTGCCATTTTTCTTATGTTGTTATCGGGAGATTCCTTAACCGCAACGCCCAACCCCCATAATGCGCGGGCGTGGGAATCTTCGCTGCCGTATGATTCAAGCCAGCGCCTGTCGTATGACATAAAGTTTCTGAAACGGCCGTTTTGGCGGTTAAAAGCGTACAGTAAAAATGCCAAATATCTTTGAATTAAAGGAAACATTTCTTTTTCTTTTCTAAGAGAATAATATTTGGTGACAGCAATTAAACCGCGCGTGTTATCGTCCACGCAGTAGCCGTGGTCATAATTTGGAATTGTGTATTTTGAATGCTGCAAAAGCCCCGTGTCATCCGATATTATTTTAAGATGGGACAAATTTATTTCGGGAAGTTCATTAAAAATATTGTGATATTTAATTGAAGCCGTGCTTGTGTTTTCAATGTATTTTCTGTCTTTAAGCTTTGTTATAAGGTTTAGGTGGGATTTGGCAACCTCTTTCCACAACATTGATTTTGCAAACTGATAGCCGTTAGTGCGTATCAATTCTCTTTCGCGCTCATCTGCCAATAAATTATTAATTTCTTTGGCCATTTGTGCTGAATCTGCAAAGGGAACAAGTTTGCCTCTGTTTTGTGCCAATAATTCTTCTGCATACCAAAAAGGCGTGGATACAACCGCTGTTCCCACGCCCAGGGCATAGGAAAGTGTGCCTGAAGTTATCTGCTCTTTTTTTAAGTAAGGAACAGCATAAATTTTTGCTGTTTGAAGATACTGAATCAGCGTTTCAAGTTTTACAAACTGGTTATAAAAAATAATATTATTTTGCATTCCCAATTTGTTCACAAGCTGCTGCAAAAAGTTTCTGTAAGAATCGCCCGATTTTTCAATAATATTGGGATGAGTCTGCCCAAGGATTACATATATTGCATTAGGATTTTCTTTAACAATTAAGGGCATTGCTTCTATCATATATTCAATGCCTTTATCAGGGCCCAAAAGCCCGAATGTGAGTATTATATCCTTACCCTCTAAACCAAAACGGCTGTTGAATACGCCCGTAGATTTAAACCCCGCGTCAGGAATTCCGTGCGGTATAAATTCAATCATTTCCCTGTCTATGCCGTATACGTTTGTAAGGATATCTATGGCTTTTTTGCTCATTACAAGCAGGCGGTCGGAATATTTAACAAGGCCTTTCATTACTTTTTTCTGCCCTTCCAGGGGGTTTTCCAAAACCGTATGCAGGTTAGTAATTACAGGCATTTTCAGGGCTTGAATCATTTGTAAAATGTGGGAGCCGTTCTCACCGCCGTAAATTCCATACTCATGCTGCACAATTGCAGCACTGTACTGGTTGGCATTCAAATAATCCGCTGCCCAAAAATAATCTGACTGCACATTTTGCCTTATTCTGAACTTCACTTGCGGCGGGTAACAATACCCTTGGGGGATATCGTCTATTGCAACATTTATTAAATTTTCTTGTGTACTTAATTCTTTTGATATGGCCTGGCTCAAATCTGTGGTAAAAGTGGCGATTCCGCATTGTCTGGGCAGGTAATTTCCTATAACGGCAATCTTTTCGCAATTTTCTTTTTTACGCAGATTCGGCATATTTCAGGTCCTTTCATTCTAATAAATGTTTGAATAGTTCTGATGTGGGTATTGTTGCAATGCCCGAACAGGTATCAGACATTGCATAGGGAATAATCAAATTATCATTATGTATTATTGAGCCGCAAGAATACACAACATTGGGAACATATCCTTCACGTTCATCTTGATTACAAGTCAAGAGCGGTATTCTCATATTACCTATTATTTTATTAGGTTTTTCAATATCCAACAGGATAGCTCCTATGGAATATTCTCTCATAGGACCAACCCCATGGGTGAGCAAAAGCCAGCCGTGTTCGGTTTCTATGGGGGAGCCGCAATTTCCTATTTGCATAAGTTCCCATTCGTTTTCGGGTTTTTTTAGTAATTGGGCATTGTGCCAAAAATGCATATTGTCAGAAGTCATAAGATACAGGGTTTCACCGTCTGTGCGCGATACCATCATATATTTTCCGTTAATTTTTCTCGGGAAAAGTGCCATACCCTTATTTTTT
>CAZYYK010000053.1:0-1274 GCA_964651135.1 uncultured Gammaproteobacteria bacterium
GAAAAATTTGGTTTTAATTTTTCGATTATGAAATTTTCGATTTCACTAATATTCATCCATTTTCTAAAAACTAAATTACTACTAATGTAAAGCATAATATATTATTTTTTTCAACAAATTAAGAGTTAAAATGCACAAAATAATTAATAAACAAAAAATATTAAGAAAAATTAACAGCCGTAAGAAGTAAATATATGTGCAGTTTTAATCAAAAGAATAAATATTGGAATATTTTTCATTGATTATTAACAATTCTATGTTATAATAAAATTGTTACCTAATCATTGGGAGGAATAAAATTGTTAGACAGCATGGAAGTGGCAAGAGAGGTTTTTACAAATTCAGTCAAAAGTGACATTACGTCGATAATGCAGGAAAATTATCGAAAAGTTAACAGAAAAGAATCAAGAGAAGACATGCACTTAGATAATGCAGCTATCGCTAAAAACGCAAGCTGTGCAAATTGGTGGGATTTGGAACAATATGTAAAAGATAAAAATCTTGGCGAAGTAAAGAAAACCCATAACAATAAAAAAAGATGGTTTGTAAAAGGACTTGCTTTCACAATAAATAAAGTTGATGAAAAGCTTCGTCCATGTAAATTATATACAGACGATTCTTGCCAGGTGACTTTAGATTTTGAAAGCATTATTCAAGACGTTACAATTGATAATCCGCTTGTAATTGGTTATATACCGAGCCAGGATAGGACTTTTATCAAGGATATACACGTGATTAAGTATAAAAAAGATGGTTCTGTAGATAGTAGCTTCCCATTAGGCAATAATGTCGAAATTGTTGAAGTAGCATCAGAAGCAACAATAATTGATACAAAAGCACTAATAAAAGTCAAAACTAGTGATAAGAAAGTTGTTGATTTATTTGATAGAGATAAATAGGAATAAAAATGAAAGAAACCGTAAACCCTTATATGATAACTATCGCACGAGAAGCTAAAAATAAAACGCAACTTAAGCTCTCAGGCGAATTAAATATAAAACAAGCAAGATTGTCCAAAATAGAATCGGGAATTGCTCCAATAGATGAAGAGCTTTTATCCAAGCTTGCTGCTAATCTGGAATTTCCAATAGAGTTCTTCTATGAACCATATACCCCTGTTGATACAGAGTATAAATTACACCGTAAGCAATGTGCATTAAAAAGGGATGAACTATCATACATAAGCTCCAACACTAATATCATTGATATGCACATTGGAAAATTACTAAACTCTATTGAAATTGACAATAATATTCCTGAGAAAATTAATTTGG
>CAZYYK010000053.1:1284-11679 GCA_964651135.1 uncultured Gammaproteobacteria bacterium
TGGATTACCTCGATACTCCTGAGGAAGTAGCAATAGCGTTGAGAGAATACTTAAGTATTCCAAAAGGCCCAGTATGGAACGTAACCAATATAATAGAATCATTAGGTATTTTTATTATTAATTTTGATTACCCTGACACAAAATTTGATGGCGTTAGCTTTTATAATAAGAAAAATGTTCCAGTTATTGTAGTAAATAAGAATTTGGCACCAGACAGAGATAGATTTACTAAAACTCATGAATTTGGACATACAATAATGCATAAATTCCCATCTCCCGATGCCGAAGGAGAAGCAAACAGATTCGCAGCCGAATTTTTAATGCCTAAAAAAGATATCATTGAAGACTTGGAAAATTTAAGTTTTTACTCTTTACCTACGTTAAAAAGAAAGTGGAATGTTTCTATGGCTGCATTGATATATCGAGCAAAAACATTGAAAACAATATCTGAATCCAGAGAGAAATCTTTATGGTCTCAAATGAGCAGAGCCAAATATAGAAAAACAGAACCAGATATGGGATTAACAAAAGAAAAAACAGAATTGTTTAAAAATGTTTTAGAAGTTTATCAAAAAAACTTTGGCTATTCGTATGATGAATTAGTTAAATATTTTTCAATCAACAAAAAACATTATGAATTCTTGTATGAAGAGGGGCATTCATCAATAAAAATAAAATCTCATTTGAGATTGATTGAAAATAATTAACGTTAAGGGGGAAAATGAAATTAAAACACTTTAGAATAAAAAATATTAAATCAATTATAGATAGTGGTGCATGTCATTTATCTGGAGATAATATTACGGTTTTAGCGGGTCAAAATGAATCCGGGAAAAGTGCGATTTTAGAAGCATTAAACTATTTTACGAAAGGCTCTGATGAAAAATTTGAGCAATATTTAAGAAGGACAGATCAGTCTCTACCGTTAGTTGAGTGTTGTTTTGAATTAGAAGAGTCTGACAAAGAATATGAAGATGATGATTACACAAAAATTATAAAACAACTATCTCATATAAATTTATACAGAGAAGACAGCAATGATATAGAATTTACAGACGAAACAAAAAAAATAATTTCTGATATAGTCAATGCCTTAGCAGAGAATAATGAGCTAAATTGCTTATCAACAAATACTGAAAATGAAAGCGTTGATGCTTTGGATAATAAAATTGAAGAACTAAAAGATGGAATAGCATCCGCAATAATAAAATATATTCCAAAATTTGATTATTATGATTCTTTTAATAATATATTGCCAGAAACTATCTCAATAGAAGATATTAAAACGAATAAAGCTGTTTTGGATTTTGAAGCTGCCTTTGAAATTAATTTGGAACAGTCTCAACATCAAGCCAAGTGTCAGTCGTATTAAAGGTTTTTAAAACATTTTCCATACTACATTAATCACTCCAAACTTCCGACAATGGAACTGTTTTAAGGGAAATGTGTTGGATTGTGTTTATGGTAAAATGAACATAAAAAGTAGATTTCAATAACACAAGGAAAAAATGAATTTTAATCCGAACGATAAAAATTTCTCAATTTGGTATTCTAAAAATATTAAAGATTTAAAAAATGAGAAATCAAAACAAGCAAAAGCTAATCGTTGTTATCTATGTGGAAATAATTGCTCTTCGTATTGCAATTCACATTCTATTCCTCAATTTATCCTTTGGGCAATCTCTTTTAAATAATCAAAACAACTACGAGATTTTTCTTCAGCTAATACAGATTTGATTATTCGAACATTTCTTGCATTATAAGTGAAAACTTTTCCAGTTTGAAATGTTACTTGATATTTGTTTCCAATTCGCTTGAAATACCGAACACTTGCTGTTTTATCTTCACCTTTTAGATATATTTGAAAATCTTTCAAAATCAACCATACCTTATGTTTTAAATATGTTCATTCTAACACAAACACTTGACTTCTGTTTATTATGAAGTTCCTATAAAAATCCTGCCTGTAAATCAAACACAAAGCTAACCTTCCCCGTCGAAAGTAAATTAGAAAAAAAACAAGCACCCTACATAATAATGTAAGGTGCTTGTTTAATTTAAGCTCGGATATAATTGAACTATTGTTTTTTATACCCGCATTTTGGGCAAACGCCGTTTTCATTTAGCGCTATACCACATAAAGGACAACGCTCAATTTCATTTTTAGTAACGAAGTCTTCTGTCGCAGCGTTAACACCGCTTGTAAATGTTATTTTAGAAATATTTAATTTATCTTTCAATAAGTCATACACGATTTTAATCATACCTTCTACGGTCATTGTTTCTTTTGTAACAACTAAACGGCAATCAGGATAAGCTGTTGCAAGTTCTGTTTTAAAAGCAGGTCCTTTCATTTGATTCGTAGGTGCGCCGTCTTTAATCCCTTGTTCTTCATAAACTTTAAGTATTGCAGGCAGCAATGGGTCATCTTCCCTTAAAATTAATGCGTGATCAAAATTCTTTAAAACTGCCCAGGCGGTTTTTTGAATTTCATTACAAGGGAAAACCATGTTAACCCCCATATTGACAGAATCTTCAACCTCAATAGTTAATACACCGGTATGTCCGTGTAAATACTGTGCTTCACCTTTAAATCCATAAAATCTGTGGGCGTATTGTAGGTCTAATGTTGCGATACTTTTCATAATTTCTTCCTTTCATTTTCTATACTCTTATTGCTACAAACCGGACAAATGCCTTTGAACATAATATCGTGTCCCTTGAATTCAAAACCATTTGAATATTGGATGGTTTTTTCTAAATCTTTAATATAATCCATGTCAACATCAAAAATTTTCCCGCATTTTAAACATCTTATATGATAATGGTCAAAACATTGATGGTCAAAACGGTCGGCACCTTCAGGAACTTCTATTTTTTTGATTTCCCCGCTCTTTGTTAATTTGTTTAAGTTTCTATAAACCGTGGCTCTGCTGATATTGGGATAATTTTTGTTAATTACATCATAAATCTCATCGGCACTGGCATGACATTTCATGTCATGCACAGTTTTAAGAACTAAAGATTTTTGGAACGTATTTCGCTTAACTGTCATGCTAAAATATCCTTATTAGCAATATATCTTTATTGGTATTATATCCTATTATGCGATTTTGTCAATACTTTGAATTCAATCTGAATAATATCATTTGTTCTCAAGGACGGGCTAAAGCTGAAAAAGCAGAAGATAGGAAAACACTGCCAAAAATGAGAAATGTATACCCAAACTACATCCTCCACCCATTATAAAAAGAGGCTGAAAAGCCTCTTGTTTTTATTAAAAAAATAATCCGTTTCTGCTATGTACGGATTATTTTTTGTTCTACAATTGTGCTATGAAAATGAAGAAGTACAAGTGGATTATATTTTATACAACCGTTGCGGGTACCTTTTTGGCAATTTTGGACGGCACAACGGTTAACATTGCCTTATTTAAAATTGCGCAGGATTTTGCCCTTAAAATGACGCAGGTGCAGTGGGTTTACATTGCATACATGCTTGTTTTAACCATTTTCTTGCCATTTTTCGGCAAGCTGGGAGATATTTTTCAGCGCAACAAAGTTTATGCAGCGGGATATCTGCTTTTTGGGTTAGGTGCATTTTTAAATTTTACGGCACACAATTTTTACCTTCTTATAATTTATCGCTGCATTGAAGCTTTGGGCGGTTCAATTTTGCTCTCAAACGCCAATGCCATAATATCAAGCGTTTTTCGGGGCGAAAAAAGAGCAAAGATAATGGGCATAAACGGTGCAATTATTGCTTTGGGCGGAATGAGCGGGCCTGTTATAGGCGGCGTTTTGATGAATTTGTTCGGCTGGAATCATATTTTTCTGATACATGTTCCCTTTGCAATTGCAGGCGCTTTTTTGGCTTACAAAACCATACCGTCTTTTAGGGTTACAAGGATGTTTGAATTTGATTACGCGGGTTTTTTGCTTTTCACATTATTCTTGTCGTGCATGCTTGTTTGTATTGCGCAAGGGCACACCTGGGGATGGCTTTCCCCTGTGATTTTAAGCATTGCATCTCTTGCTGTTGTTTGCGGAATATTGTTTTATTTAAGGGAGCATCACATCCAATATCCGTTAATTGATTTTAAAATGTTTAAAAACAGAACAATTTTATGGGGAAACATTGCCCTTATAACATGTTACGGTGCAATGTTTTCAAGTAATATACTGTTTCCCTTTTTTGCGCAGGATATTATGGAATTCAACCCTCTTAGAACAGCTCTTCTAATGCTGCCTTTTTCGGTAACGGTAGCGGTTATGGCACCGCTTGTGGGCATTATGGCAGCAAAGTTTGGAAGCAAATATTTAACATGCCTTGGCGCAGCAACTATTGCAGCCGCTCTTCTTATATTTGCAACTTTAAGGGGAAATTCATCTTTGGCGGTTATTGTAATTGCCCACGCTCTTTTAGGCGGGGGCTCAGCGCTTTTCCAGGCTCCTGCTAACGTTGCCATAATGGAAGCAACAAACAAACATGATTTTGGAATCTCCAGCGGGCTTATGGCGCTTTCAAGAAACTTCGGAACAATGACAGGGATAGGCCTTGCTGTTACTGTTTTTGATATGGTGAAATCTTTTTATGTGAAGAATAATATGCTATACGACCTTGCATTTGTAAAATCCTATCACATAACACTGTATTTTGGCGTTTTATTTGCGCTTATTTGCGCGGTTATTTCGTGTTTTGCGTTTAAAAAGAATAAAGAACAGGTATTTTAGTTTTTATTAAAACATTATCCTTTTGACAGGCAATATGGGCAATAACGAGAAACTATCAGCGTATTAGAATTGTTTTATACAGAAGATAGGAGAAAAATCATGAAGAAAATTTTAATTACGGTTTGCTCAATTCCGTTTATTTTAGGGATTGCAGTTCTTGTGAACCAAAACTATGCAGCGGCAAACAGTCTTGGAGATCAAGTGCCCCAAGCAATTGAGGCACAGCAAAGCATCCCTGCAGACACTGAAAAAATAGCAGATCACACCATGGACAGTTTGGATAAAACAAATAAGGCGATTGAAAAATGCAAAGCATGTGACGATACGGCAAATAAAACAAGAAGCCTAAAAGATAGGACACAAGATAAATTTAGGGAAATGAAAAACGGCATCACAAACAAGTCTAAAGACAAAAGAGGCTGCACAAAAGAGTGCCCCAAGGGGGGAACGGGCGATAATGCAACACAAGTGCCTGCCACAACATATTAAAAAAACCAATAAACATACAATAATCTAAAAGCCCTCGTTTGGGGGGCTTTTATTATTTTATGAAGCTTTTTTCTTTTTTATATCTTCCATAGTGTAGGCGTTGGCGTAAAATGCAGGGTCTTTAAGTTCTTCCATTGCCCTCATAACGCCCAGGCGGCCTGCTTCTTTTTGAAGTTTTGCAAAATATGACAATACGGCATAAGAAACGCCAATTCCTGCAACACCCACGCCAATTCCCGCTTTAACCACCATTGGAGTTATGAATATTTGTGTAAATTGACTCGGATTTCTTAAAAGCTGCATGAATTTATCCGGTTCTGCCAAACCTGCGTTTGCAATGCCTGTTATAATTTCTTGAACTTTTTCCTTGGGGATATTGCCCGATATTGTAGAAATAGAATCAAGCAGCTTTGTGAGATACGCTTTATCTATATTGCCAAGCCTTACGGTGCTTATTTTTGATTGAATTGTGTTTTCAAGCTCTTCGACGAATGTTTGAACTTGTTTATCATCCATTGCATCAAGCATGCTCTTAAAGCCCTTAACAACAGATTGCCCGTCTTCAGGTATACCCATGGAGAATTTCAGCATGGATACAAAGGTTTCATCAAGCTTTGTGCCCCCGCCTTCCTGCATCGTTTGTTGTGTAATATCAAACAAGGTGATAAGTTTATTTCTTAATGAGGGCAAATCTCTATGCCACACCAGGCTCCTAAGCGCTTCGCCCATTGTTTCGGGCTGCCTGCCCATATTGCTAAATGAGAGTGGCGACATTTTTCTGCCAAACTTGTCATAGAGACTGCTTGTGTATCTTTGCAGCTCTTCTTCATTGCAGCTGTTTATATATTTTACAAAATCTTCCCTGCTGCTTTCCATACTTTGTGCAATTTCGCCAAATGTTTGGTTTAACTTCAAATTGCCCAGCCCTGCTTTTTGCATAATTTCTTGAAGCGGAATGCCGGAATATGCGAATTGCCTGCTCACAAGCTTTTCTCCGTTTTTAGCAACTTCGCCTAAATATTTTGTAAATAATTTTGTTTTAAGAATTTTAGTATGTTTTGCAAGAAAAGCCAAAATGCCATTTGCGGTTTTTGCAACAGAAAGCCTTCCGCTTGCAACACCTGCTGCCCCTGCTGCTATAAGCCCTATCGGTATAAATTGTGCACCGGTAGTAATGCCTTGCTGCGCAATTTCATTGGCAGCTTCCATGTGTTCTGAATATTCCTGCGATTTATCATCCACCTCTTCAAATGTTGTAAACAGTTTCTTTTGCAAATTTTTAGCTTCAAGCATTTGTTCATCCGTAATATCAAGTTTTAAAAGCTCTTCCCTTAAGGCTTCTTGTTTTTTATATTCGGTATTTTTAAATTTATTATAGTCCCTGCTTTGTTTAAACACTCTTGGCAGGAACATTAAATATTCTTTTAATTTTTCCGCTGCTGATTTTTTGGGTGCTTTAATATCCTTAACGCTTTGGAGATCTTGTTCGCTGTAACCTATAAATTCTTGCGGGTTATCTAAAAGTTCCTGTTTTGCAACAAATCTTCCTGCGCGCGCCGCCTGTTTTTGGAGTTTCAATGATGCAACAATACCAATAATTGCAACTGCCGGCACTGTTATTGTTTGAACAATTTTTGCAACGCCCTTATTTGAAGCTACATATTTTGTAAGCCATGTTGTTGCTGATTCCAGTTCGCCGGATAAACCCGATTTATTTGCCATTTTAGATTCTCTGAATTTTTTAACAGATTCTTCCAAAAGCTGCATTACTTTTTTATATTCGGGGCTGTCGGGCTTTTTGTCTTTTAATTGTTTTAAAATTGCAACAGATTCCTTGCCGCCGTTTTTAAGAACAACTGCTTTTGAAATTAAGTCTGCAATACCTGTTTTTTCAACAACCCAGGGAACTGCTTTGCCCAAAAGCGCACCGCCCAAAAGCGAACTTCCCAAAACAACTCCCGCCGCCGTTTCCATGTTTTCGGAATAATCTTCAGCCTTGTTGTTTATTTTTCTTACAATTCTTTGTATAACTTCTTTATCTTTTTTAGCATGTTCAATTTCTTCGGGGGTTAGAGGCCTTTTAACTCTGTCATCCGTAACGTCATCTATTTTTTTCCACTCCCGATATTTTTGATTATCCCGCGTAACCGTTCCTATTGTTTTAAATATTCCGATGTCATCTTTTCTTTTCAAGCCTTTTTTAAATAAGCTCAAAAATCCGCCTTTTTCTTCAGGTTTATTTTTAAGGTTTTCTGATGCTTGAGCTACTTGTTTATCCGTGTATTGAACGAAGTTTTCCGGGTCTTTTAAATTTTCTCTTGACTGCCAGCGTGCTATGCGCGAACTTTGCACTTGAAGTTTTGTTGTGTACAGCACTGTTGCAAGGTAAGCACCGATTGCGGCAGAGGCAATTATTAGGGGTGCGGCTATTATATATTTTTTATTTTGTTTTAATAATGTTTTAACTTCCCCTTGAACATCCGCAACTTTTTTAACCAACTCCTCCGGTATTTTGGCTTTACACTTTCCAAAAAGCGGAACAACATCTCTTTTGCTCATATATCCTTTATTAATTTTTACTATCGCTTCAAAATCTTGTTCTGTTATTTTGTTTCGTATATTTTTAAGCTCATTATCGAATTTATTTATTATAGGCTTGCCGCCCAAATAACAACCTAACCCTGAAACTGCAAGACCCAAAGTGGGTGCAAAACCTACAAGGGGCTGGGTTACGCTTTCGATATTTTCAGCAACGTTTTCAGAATGCTGGTCCATTATTGTAATATTATCTATAACAGCGGAAGCAACTTTTTTGCTCTTTTCAAACTCGTCTTTTGTGGGAGGCTTTTTTTCGTAAAGCGCTCTTCTTTGGGCATCACGGTTGTCTTCTTGCTGTTCCCAAGTTTTGAAATTGCTTTTATTCCTTCTAATTTCACCTAATGTGTTAAAAATTCCCATTTGATAAATTAACCTGCTTCGACTTCGCTATAATTCAATAAAGTATGGTAAACGCGAAATATTGTTATAGTTACAAGGTTTATAATACCTCGCTTAACAAAAATTTACAAGTATTTTTCAGAATTTTCAAGAGGTTTTTTGTAAACTTCCTTTGCGCCTGCCGCCCTTAAATATTCCAAAATTGCTCCGCCTATTTCTTCCGTGGGGTCAAAATAAGGAGAATTCGGGAAGAAAGCCTGCCTCAGGAGCATTTTATTTAACGGGGCAAAAGCATCAGGCACAAGAGTTTTTCTGTAAATCCCAGCAAGCATAACCTGAATATTGGGAGAAGTTGTATCATTAAAACGCGACAGTGTGGGATATAATTTATCTGCGCCCTCAACCCTGTTGTCAATCATTCTGTCTATGACATAAAGCCCTTCTAAAACCTGCTGTTCGGTTGTTGCCTGTTTTAAAAATTCATCCACAACGGGCATGGCATGATAGCTTTGCGCTAAAATTTCTTTTACCCGCTCTTGATTAAAAACACAGTAATTTCTTTGTTTGTCAGGCATCTGAACTCCCTGCCCGAGTTGGGATACGTTTTGTAAAATAATAGGACAGATTTGCATATTTTCCCCTTTCTATGCGTAAACGTACGGAGGTCCGTTTTTGATTTCAAACAGAATATTTTCCGCATATTTTTTAAGCTCTTCTTTACTTTTGCCTTCTTGTATTTTTTGATTGAAGCCATCCAACATGGGTTCAACGGCGCTGTTTTTCTTTGCTTTAAAGTTTTCAATTTCAACTTCAACAAGTCTTTTCTTCAAACCAAGCTCAGTTTTGGAGTTTTCCCTTGCAACCGTTATTGCTTTAACGGCATCAATCGCCTGTTTAAAAATATACCCTACAGCGCTTATGGCTGTAAATGATAAGAAAATATATTTGGTGAATTTATTTTCGGGGTTGACAACCCAATTATATAAATGCCCGCGGTCTTCATCTAAATAGCAGTAGTATTGAATTTTCTTCGGAATTCCGCCCAAAGCCGTGGGGGCATCAGCAAACAAGGTTTTCTTGCTTTCTTCAACTTTTTTGATAACTCTTGTTATATCTTCTTCGCTTGCGCCTATTTTTGCCATTATTTCTCTTATGTAATCGGGTTTTGCCGCAATTGATTCAAAAAGCGCTTCAAGGGCAGGTATCTGATTTTTATCGCTCGCATGTGCTATTTTTGCAATTGCATCCAATGTGCCCTGTGTGTATTTATTTGTAAAATCGTTAGCGTAAGAAAGAGTCTTTTTTATGTTTGAAAAACTGAATTTGCCGATTGCAACAGCGCCCAAAACCACCCCTGCGGTGAGCCCCCAGAAAAGATAAGGATTTTTTCCTTCTTTTTTTATGCTGCCCTTATCGGTATTTTCGCTATTTTTGCCTTTGAATTTTAAATCTTCTTTTTTATCCTCACCGTTTAAGTTCTTTTTAAAATAGTGAATACTGCTGCCCAGCATATCGCTCACGGTTTTTAATTTTCCCGAAAACACACTTGTTTCAACTTCAATTAAATTTTCCTGCAAGTCGCGCTCAACATCTGCCTCTTGTTTTTTAACCCAAATTTCTTTAGCACCGTCAACAAAGTTTTTTGCAACGGCACTAAGTCCGCTAAAAAGAAAAACCGCGCCTGCGCCCATAATATTTTTAAAACTCGGGTCTCTTAGCATTCTGTACGTAGCAAATTGCGGTTCCTGTTTTATGTTCATATTTAGGGCTAAATCAGGTAATTGTTCAAAACTTTGCGTATTCAAAAGGGCTTTTGAACCCTTTCTTATAACAAGGCTTAAAATTCCCACACCCAAAAACGCTGCCGCTGTTCCTATCAAAAGCGGCTTAATTGCTTTTTTGACGTCAAAAGAGTTTTCTTTTTCTTTGGGTTCATATTTTTGAATTTGCTTACCGTTTGTTGAAATCAACAAAGAGTCGCAAACTTCATCAAATTCTACGGGCTTATTGGGCTCTCTTAAATGCGTGTTCACCAAAACGCCCTGAAGAGTGGTGTTCATCGGGGGATCTTTAGGTTTTTCCTTTGGTTTTGTTTTTTGAACATTAATTTTGCTAATCAATGCGGCATTCATTTTTTTCGTCCTTCCCTTTAAGTCTTAAAATTGCTTTTTTAAGTTTTTTAAGTTCTCTTGCCTTAAAAATTTCAAGTTCCTCATCTATTTCTCCACCCTCATCA
>CAZYYK010000054.1:0-11607 GCA_964651135.1 uncultured Gammaproteobacteria bacterium
CAAAATCATCGCGCCTTTTGGGGTAGCGAATATTTTTAATACCGTACTCTTCACTGTATTTTTGAAGGTCGCAATTGCCGGATTTCGGGCATGTGGGGCATTCAACATCATGTTTTGCCAATAAAAGTTCCAAAACCATTTTTCTTATTTTGCGCACTTTTGGTGAATTGGTTTGAATTTTTAAACCCGGCTCCGGCGGCATGGTGCATGAAGTTTGAATGCCTCTGCCTTCAATTTCAACAACACACATTCTGCAAGCGCCAAATTGCGTTAAATCAGGGCGGTAACAAAGTGTCGGGACATTAAAGCCGTGTTTTCTCATAACCTCAAGCAAATTCGGTTCGTCCGTAAATTCAACCTCTGTGCCGTTTATAAATAATGTTTTTTTACTATCGTTCATTTTCTCTATACCTCTTACTTCTGAATTATCGCTTTAAACGGACAGCTGTTTAAACAAGCCCCGCATTTAATACACTTTGACTGGTCGATTTTAAACGGCGATTTTAATTCACCTGAAATCGCATTTACAGGGCAGACTCTTGCACATTTTGAACAGCCCCTGCACTTGTCTTCTTGAATTTCAATCACTTTTAGTGCCGTACAAACGCCCGCAGGGCATCTTTTATCGACAATGTGCGCTATATATTCATCTCTGAAGTATTTTAAAGTTGAAAGAATGGGGTTCGGGGCAGTTTTGCCCAAACCGCAAAGTGATCCTTCTTTAACACCCTGGGCCAATTCTTCAAGAAGGTCTAAATCTGCCATTATGGCGCGCCCTTTTGTGATTTTTTCTAAAATCATCAGCATGTTTTTTGTGCCCTCTCTGCAAGGTACACATTTGCCGCAGCTTTCATTCTGCGTAAAATTGCAGAAAAATCTTGCAACTTCAACAATGCAGGTGTCTTCATTCATAACAACAAGGCCGCCTGAACCCACCATAGCGCCCGCTGCTATAAGCGAATCGTAATCCATGGGTAAATCAAGGTGTTCTTCTGTTAAACAGCCGCCTGAGGGGCCCCCTATTTGTACAGCTTTAAATTTTTTGCCGTTTCTGATACCGCCGCCTATGTCGAAAATAATTTCGCGAAGCGTTGTACCCATCGGAACTTCAATAAGGCCTGTGTTATTAACTTCCCCCGTCAGCGCAAAAGTTTTTGTGCCTTTGCTTTTTTCGGTACCTAATGATGCAAACCACGCAGCACCTTTATTTATAATAACAGGCACGTTTGCCAAAGTTTCAACGTTATTGATTAATGTAGGGCAGCCGAACAACCCTTTGTTTGCAGGAAACGGCGGTTTCGGGCGCGGCATACCGCGTTCGCCTTCAATAGAGGCGATTAGTGCTGTTTCTTCGCCGCAAACAAAAGCGCCTGCGCCTTCTTTAATGTGAATTGTAAAATTAAAGCCCGTGCCCATAATGTTTTTGCCTAAAAAACCTGCCTCTTCAGCCTGTTGTATGGCAACTCTCAAGCGTTTAATTGCAAGAGGATATTCGGCACGCACGTAAATATAAGCTTCATCAGCCCCTACTGCAAAGCCTGCAATAGCCATTCCTTCCAATAACTTATGCGGATCGCCTTCCATAACGGATCTGTCCATAAATGCTCCCGGGTCGCCTTCGTCGCCGTTGCATATAACATATTTCTTTTCGCCGGGTGCTATTTGTGTGAACATCCATTTGCGCCCCGTTGGGAAACCCCCGCCGCCGCGGCCGCGAAGCCCTGACGCCGTTATTTCTTCAACCACTTTTTTGGGGTCATTTTCTTTTAAAACTTTATTTAAAGCGCTCCAGCCGCCAAGGGCTATGGAATCTTCAATAATTTCAGGGTTAATATGCCCGCAATTTTCCAAAGATACGCGGGTTTGGCGTGCATAAAATCTTATTTCTTCATTTTTTAATACATGCTGATTGGTTAAAGGGTCTGTATATAAAAGCCTTTCAACGGGTTTGCCGCCTTTGATATGTTCTATAATATCTTCAACATCTTCCAATTTTACTTTAACGTATGTTACGTGCAAATCGGGAATTACAACCAAAACGCCCTGTTCGCAAAAGCCGTGGCAGCCGGTTGGAACGGTTGTCATTTTATCATGCTGCAAGGGTTTTACGTTTACGCCCGCCTCTTCAAATTTTTCAATAATTTTTAAAGAGCCGTTTGCAACGCACCCCGTACCTGCACATACAAAAACCCTTAAACCCTGGGCTTTGACGTGTTCCTGTGCTTGTTTTTCTAAATTTTCTATATTTTTAATGTCTGATGTCATCTTAATTCTCCCTTGTCATTAATGTGTCTAATATCGTGCCAACCGCGTCTGATGTCATTTGGGGATAAACCTTTTCGTTAATCATCATAACCGGGGCAAGGCCGCAAGCTCCAAGGCAGCTAACGGTTTCAAGGGTAAATAAGCCGTCTGATGTTGTAAATTTGCCGTCTTGCAGTTTAAGTCTCTGCATAACAGCGTTATAAACAGGCATTGAGCCTCTTACGTGGCATGCGGTTCCGTCGCAAATCCTGATTACGTATTGCCCTTTAGGACTTAGACTGAATTGGCTGTAAAAAGTTGCAACGCCGTAAACCGTTGCGGGCGAAAGCCCTTCAATTTTTGTGCCGATATAGGTCATCACTTCCTCCGGTACATAATTGTATTCGGCTTGAACTGCCTGTAAAATAGCAATAAGGTGCGACTTTTGATACTCGTGCTTTTTTAGTATCTCGTCCACCTTAGAAAAGTTAAAACAACATGTATTGTTTTCGGATGTCTTGTCTTCTTCTGTCGTGTTCATTTTTTCTCCCTTTAAATTGACAATATATTAGAATTATCCCATATCAATATTAAAAAGCAAGGATGGAAGAAAAATTTAAGAATACGTGAAAAAAATCACGATTTCACATCCGCATAAATTAATGGACATTTTTTTTTGTTCATGTTAATTTTAATTTTAGCTACAAAATGCTTTAAAAAGGATGCGAAAATGGTTATATTTTTATACACAATTCAAATTATATCGGCACTTTTATTAATAATACTTGTGCTTTTGCACGCACCGAAAGGCGAAGGCCTGGGTGCTATCGGCGGCGCAAGCCAGCTGTTTTCATCCCAAAAAAGTGCTGAAAAAGGGCTGAATCGGGCAACTTATATAACAGGCGGCATTTTTATGCTGACCACTTTGATTTTGGGCTTTTTCTTAAGATAATTTACTTCTTTTTTAAACTATAAACAAACAGTAAGATTTCGGCAACCGCTTTATAAAGTTCGGGCGGAACTTCCATGTTAATTTCAACCATTCTGAAAATTGCCCTTGCAACGGGCGGATTTTCAATAACGGGCACGCCGTGCTGGCGCGCAATATCTTTAATTTTTTGCGCAAAAAGCTCCGTACCTTTTGCAACAAGCTTGGGCGATTGCATTTCTTTAGCGTCATATTTTAAAGCGCAGGCTACGTGTGCGGGGTTTGTGACAACAAAATCCGCCGTAGGGACAGCGTCCATCATGCCTCTTTGCAGCATTTGTTGGCGCCTTTGCCTTAGCGCCGCTTTAACTTGCGGGTCGCCTTCCGTGTTTTTGTATTCGTCCTTAATTTCTTTAAAAGACATTTTTTGATCCTGCAAAAATTTCCACTTAACAACACCGTAATCCGCGGCAGATATTACAAGAAACGCAAGAACAGCCTTGAAAACGAAGTCCACAATCAATTTCCCGAAGGCAATTAAAACCGCAAACTGGTTATCCACCGATACAAGCGACAAAATTTCCGGGAAATGGTCTTTATAAACTCTCCAGCCGATATAGCCCAAAATTACAACTTTCAGTATGTTTTTAAAAAGCTCAAACACGGTTTTTGGCGAAAAAAGGTTTTTAAAATATTTTGTAGGGTTTAATTTATCAATTTTAGGTGCTAAAGGGGTTGTTGTAAACAACGGCCCCACTTGAATTAAATCCCCCAAAACGCCCATAAAAGAAGCCAGAATTAATATCGGAGCCACTATTAAAACGGTGGGCACTAAAGTTATAAAAAGCAGATAAGAAAGCCCTATTTTTTCAATGTTGGCATTTGGAATTTGTTCGTAAATAAGGACAAAAAGGGTTGAAATTTGATCCCAAATAAAGGGGGCAAGCCCATAAATTGCCGCAAACATAACAATTAAGCCGATTGCTGTTGAAAAATCTTTAGATTTAACAACCTGCCCTTCTTTTCTTGCTTTGCGCAGTTTTTGCTGCGTTGCCTCAAACTGTTTATCTTCATCACCCATGATTTAAATTATAACAAAAAATCAGCAGTTGGAAAGTGCGCTTTTGAAGTGCAAAATTTTTGCATACTTTGGTTAAATATCTTGCAAAATATGCACCAACTTGCTACAATAAGCAAGAAGGAGAGCAAAAATGGAAGAAATTATTACTTTTGTTGCCCCCTCCCTCCCGGGTAAGAAGGGGTTTACTTTAGCAGAGGTTTTAATTACATTAGCTATAATCGGCGTTGTTGCGGCATTAACAATCCCCACGGTTGTTAAAAATTATCAAGAAATGCAATTTAAAACGGCGTATAAAAAAGCGTATTCGGATATGAACAGGGCCTTTTCAGAAGTAATTGCATTTAGTGAATTCCCCGAAAGAACCGAGTGCTATGACGTTAATTTTGCGGATTTTGTATATAATAAGATGAAAGGAAGTTTTAAAGTTATAAAAGATTGTACGGCAGACAACCTTTATGATTGCTGGACGCAAGGGGATACCCTGGGTGACTCAGATTCGCCTGTTGTCGGAAGATCAAAAAGCTTTGTTGATGCTTCAGGCAGAGTTTGGGCGGAATATCATAATAACCGCGCAATTTATTTGGTTGATACAAACGGTGCAAAATCGCCCAATAAGTTTGGAAAAGACAGGTGGTTTTTTGGTTTTAGAAATAAGGATGCTTCCGGTGATTGTATAATAAAAACAGATAAACCCGTACTAATCATTCCGTATAATTTTACAGATTATACGGAAATAAGTAATGTTTGCAACTACCCGCCCTGCTATTATAAAAGCTGGCTTGTGAAATAAATTAATATTTAAGCATAGTTATAATTTCAGCACTTTCGGGAAGCTTTTTTATTCCCTCAAGTTCTGTAAGTTCCACAACAAACCCCACGCCAGCCAATTTTGCGCCTGCAAGTTCCACTAATTTGCACGCGGCACAAGCAGTTCCGCCCGTTGCAAGAAGGTCATCTATAATTAAAACGGTTTTGCCTGCCTCAATTGCGTCTTTGTGCATTTCAATTCTATCCATGCCGTATTCAAGCGCATAGTCAACCCCTATGGTTTGCGAAGGCAGCTTGTGGGGTTTTCTTATCGCAACAAATCCGCAATTAAGCCCGTATGCTATGGGCATACCGAAAATAAAACCGCGCGATTCAATGCCTGCAACGTAATCAATGCTCCTGCCCTTAAAATTTTCCACAAAAAAGTCAATTATTTTTTTCATGGTCGGCGCATCTTTAATTGCCGTTGTGATGTCTATAAAATTAATACCTTTTTTCGGAAAATCAGGCACTTCGCGTATCATTTTTTTAACTTCTTGCATTCAAAACTCCCTTTACGGCAGATTAGCCGTTTTTGTGATTTATCAAACAATAATATTTTACTATAAAAAGTTTTTTTGTTAAAATAAAACTTATGCAAAATGTGACATTAGAAGAATTTAAACAAAAAGTAAATGAGCTTGATGCGCGCCTTGATTCAATGTTGAGGTATCTTTGACGCGCCATACGCCAAAAAAAGGATTGAAGAAATTAAACTAAAAATGGAAAAACCCGATATTTGGGATAACCAAGAGGCGGCGGCTGCACTTTTAAAAGAACAAAAAGAACTTTCAGCGGTACTTAAGCTTGAAAATTCCTGGAAAAGCACCCTGCAAGACGCCAAAACAAGCCTTGAGCTTGAAGATGAAGACCTTATAAACGAAAGCTGGGCAAATATTTTAAATCTTGAAAAAGAATTTGATAAATTTGAAGTGCAAAAAATGCTCTGCGGCGAATATGATGAAAACGACGCTATTGTAACGGTAAATGCGGGTGCAGGCGGCGTGGATGCCATGGATTGGGCAAGCATGCTTTTAAGAATGTATTTAAGGTGGGCGGATAAAAAAGGCTACGCAACAGAGATTTTGGATAGAACCGACGGCGATGAAGCGGGCATTAAATCGTGCACTTTTAAAATGCAGGGAAAATTTGCCTACGGCTACATGAGTGCGGAAAAAGGCGTGCACAGGCTTGTTCGGATTTCGCCCTTTAACGCAAATGCCAAAAGGCAGACCAGTTTTGCTTCAATTGAAGTAACGCCTTTAATTGAAAATTTTGAAGCGCAGGTGCAAATTTCGCCCGATGATATTGAAGTTGAAACAATGCGCTCAGGCGGGGCAGGCGGGCAGAACGTGAACAAAGTGGAAACGGCAGTGAGAATTTACCACAAACCCACAGGAATTGTGGTAAAATGTCAGCAGGAGCGCTCGCAATTGCAAAATAAGGAAACTGCCATGCAGATGTTAGCGTCAAAACTTTTGGTAATAAAGCAGGCTGAACATCAAGAAAAATTGGCACAGCTGAAGGGTGAAAATGTTGATATAAATTTCGGCTCGCAAATCCGATCTTACGTTTTTGCGCCCTACAAAATGGTAAAAGACCACAGAACGGGTTATGAGGTGGGCAATGTGGATTCTGTTATGGATGGCGACATCGACGGCTTTATTGAAGCCTGTTTAAAAGGAGAAGAAAATGATTAAAGCACAGCGCGGAACAAAAGATATTATGGGCAATGACGCCCTAAAATTCAGATTCATTGAAGATTGTGCAAGAAAAATTTTGGGGCAGGCGAATTTTGAAGAAATCAAAACCCCGATTTTCGAAGCCACAGAGCTTTTTGCGCGCGGAATTGGCGATAGCACGGATATTGTGAATAAAGAAATGTACACTTTTTGTGTGGGTGCGGATAAAGACACCTCAATTACCCTGCGCCCGGAAAATACCGCAGGCGTTGTGAGAGCGTTTGTTGAACACAATTTAACACGCCAAAGCCCTCCGCAAAAATTTTGGTATTTTGGGCCGATGTTTCGCTACGAACGCCCGCAGGCAGGGCGTCAGCGGCAATTTCACCAGGTTGGGATTGAAATATTCGGCTCATCTGAAGCGTCGGCTGATGTGAGCGCAATTTTAATTGCGCAAAATTACCTAAAAGCGCTCGGGCTTAAAAATTTAGAGGTTGAGATAAATTCTCTTGGCTGCCCCAAGTGCCGCGTTATGTACAGGGAAAATTTAAAGACAATTTTAGGAAAATATTTAGATAAATTGTGCCCCGATTGCGCTATAAGATATGAAAAAAATCCTTTAAGAATGCTTGATTGCAAAAATGAAGCCTGCAAAAAGATTTTCGCGCAAGATGATGTTCAAAAGGTGGCTTTGGCGGATTTTGTGTGTGTGGATTGCGCCGAACATTTCAAAAAAGTGTGTGGATATTTGGACACGCTAGAAATTAATTACAGGGTGAACAAATTGCTTGTGAGGGGGTTGGATTATTATAACGGCACGGTTTTTGAAATTAAAAGCAAAAATCTGGGCTCACAAGATGCGGTTTGCGGCGGCGGGCGCTACGATGCGCTTGTTGAAACGCTGGGGGGCGATGTAACTCCCGCTGTTGGCTGGGCAATGGGTGTTGAGCGCCTTGCAAGCTTAATTTCCGACCCCAAAAACACCAAAATTGATTATTATGTTGTATCGCAAGATACGGCATCCGCACTTGAATTAGTGCAAAAGCTTTGGGAAAAGGGCTTTAGCGCTGATTTTGATTTTGGTGCAAGAAAATTTACAAAACAGCTTGAAAAAGCCGCAAAAACGGCAAAAAATGCAATGATTTTAGGGGAAGATGAAATTAAGGGAAATTTTTTAACCGTCAAAAACCTTGATACGGGCGAACAGACGACAAAAAAATTTGAAGAGCTTTAATTATTCCCACTCAATTGTGGCGGGCGGTTTGGATGAAATATCATAAACCACGCGGTTTATGCCCTTCACTTCATTAATTATTCTTGCTGAAATTTTATCCAAAACTTCATACGGAATTTTTGCCCAAACGGCCGTCATTGCATCCTGGCTTTCAACCGCTCTTATGGCGCAAACGTTTTCATAAGTGCGGTTATCGCCCATAACACCCACGGTTTTAACGGGCAAAAGCACGGCAAATGCCTGCCAAAGCTTGTTATAAAGCCCCGCACGCTTAATTTCATCCACAACAATATCGTCCGCATGCTGTAAAATATCAATGCGCTCCTGTGTGATATCGCCGATTATTCTAACCGCAAGCCCCGGGCCGGGGAAAGGCTGCCTGTATACAATTTCATCGGGCATATCAAGTTTTTTGCCCAAAATGCGTACTTCGTCCTTAAAAAGTTCGCGAAAAGGTTCAAGCAGCTTCAAATTCATCTTTTCAGGCAAACCGCCCACATTATGGTGAGATTTTATAACATCCGAAGGCCCTTTAAAAGAAACGCTTTCAATAACATCGGGGTAAAGTGTGCCTTGTGCCAAGAATTTTGCACCTTCGATTTTGTTTGCCTCACGCTCAAAAACCGCAATAAATTCATGCCCTATTATTTTTCGCTTTTTCTCAGGGTCGTGAACGCCTTTAAGCTTTTCTAAAAAATCTTTTGTGGCATCAACATAAGTTAAATCAATATCATACGCTCCGCGAAAGATTTTTTGCACCTTTTCGCCTTCATTTAGCCTTAAAAGCCCGTTATTTACAAAAATGCATTTTAAATTTTTGCCTATTGCGCGGTGAATTAAAACAGCCGCAACTGATGAATCCACACCGCCTGAAAGCCCCAACACCACTTTATTTTCGCCCACAAGCGCCTTGATTTCATCAGTCTTTATTTTGATGAAATTTTCCATGTTCCAATCCGCATTTATATCAGCTATTTTAAATAAAAAATTCTTCAAAATAGTGCTGCCGCAAGGGGTATGGGCAACTTCGGGGTGGAATTGAAGCGCGTAGATTTTCTTATCCGCATTTTCAATAACACAATAAGGCGTGTTATCGGATGACGCCACAGCGCTGAACCCTTCGGGCAAAGCTGAAACGCAATCCCCGTGGCTCATTAAGACGGTTGTATCATCAACATCCTCCAAAAGCACGGATGACGCCATAATTTCCATTTTGTGCTGGCCGTATTCTTTTTTTGTGCCGCCTTTTACAGTGCCGCCAAAAAGCTGCACTATAAGCTGCATTCCATAACAAATGCCCAAAACGGGCACATTGAGCCCAAAAATATCTTTTGAAATTGTGGGCGCAGCTTCATCGTAAACGCTTGAAGGCCCGCCCGATAAAATAACCGCGCTTGCGCCGAATTCCTTGAATTTTGGGTAGTTAAACGGGTGAATTTCACAGTATACATTCAATTCGCGGATTTTGCGCGCAATTAACTGCGTGTATTGTGAGCCGAAATCTAAAATTAAAACTTTGTCCATGGGTTTATTGTAACATAAAAATTAAATCAGGTCTTTTAAATCTTTTCCCAGAGCGCGCGCAACAGCGTTAATGCTGCAAATTCTCACGTCCTGCTTGGCATTTTCAATGTTGCTTATGCAATTTATGCTTAAATTTGCAAGTTCTGCAAGGTATTCCTGCGTAATTTTCTGCTTAAAACGTTCCATTTTAACATTCAGCGCTATTTTCTGAAGCAATTCCTTATCTTTCATATTTTTATTATCGCTTATTGACTAATGTGTTTTAATAGATTATAATGTGAATATATAGATTATAGTATAGATTTTAATCTATATTTATAATTTAATATATGTAAATATAGATTATAATAGGAGCAATTTAAATGGAAAAACACGGCTTTACGCTTGCCGAAGTGCTTATAACGCTTGCCATAATCGGCGTTGTGGCAGCGCTTACAATTCCTGCGGTTGTGCGCAATTACAAGGCAACACAGTATTTAAATTCGCTCAAAAGTGCTTATTCAACCTTAAGTAATGCCGTAAACACAATGAATGCGCAAGAGGGCATTGTTGCATCTTATGATACCTACACAGATAATGCATTCAAGCCCGTTTTTATGAAATATTTAAAAGTTATAAAAGATTGCGGCACCAACGGGTGTTTGACTTCTGATGAGGGCTATAACAACACCAATGAATATAGAAACTATGCTAAAAACAACCCCGCTTACGTGCGCCTTTTTGATGAAGGGCAGTTTATTATGGCAAACGGAATGTTTGTAGCAATTCAAAATACCTATGTGGTGGGAATTTATATAACTGTTGATATAAACGGCATCGCAAAAGGGCCAAACGCCTGGGGGCACGACCTTTTTACGTTTCAGATACTAAAGAAAAACGGCAGGCTTGTGCCAATGGGTGCTGCGGAGACAGATAATGCGGGCGAGGCGCGTTGCTCTAAAACATCAACAAGCAACCAGAACGGCCTTTCCTGCGCATATTTTGCACTTACAGACCCTGACTACTTCAAAAATCTGCCGTAAGATATAATAAATCAATCCGCTACATATTCTAAAAGCTCGCCAACCTTAACATTCAGCGCCCAGCAGATTTTATCAATTAATTCAATGTTAATTGAATTCGATTTTCCGTGATAAAAGCGGCTCACTGCCGAATAATCATAGCCTATAAGCCTTGCCAGTTCCGAAATTTTCATCTTCCGCCCGCCCAAAAGCCTGCATAAATTGTTTTTAATCATATACATATTGTATTTTTTAAAACATGTTATTGCAATTTTAATCATTATATGATTAAATTAATTGTATTATGATTAAAATTTGTAATAAAAATACAAGGAGGTAAGATGAACAAGAACGGCTTTACCCTTGCCGAAGTTCTTATAACCCTTGCAATAATCGGCGTTGTGGCGGCGCTCACAATTCCTTCTGTTGTGAAAAATTATAGAGCCACACAGTTTGAAAGCCAATTCAAAAAAGCTTATTCCAGTGCCACACAAGCTACGTTAAGAATGCAGGTGCAAGAAGGCGGCACTGTGTATGATTACGAAGACAATGTTAGTGAATTCAGAAACAAATTTATGAGCTATTTTTCTGTTATAAATGATTGCAAAACAACTTGTTTTGACTCGACCTTGTATAAAACTTATAATAAAAATCTAGCAGCTACGCGCTTTTTTGCAAGGTCATTTATTACAAAAGACGGTATGTACTATAATTTTTATAAGGGCGGTTCGCAAAATATATACATAACGGTGGATATTAACGGGTTTAAAAAAGGGCCTAATTTGTGGGGGCACGATGTTTTCACTTTTTATGTACCGCCAAATCAAATGTTGAAGCCATGCGGTTATAACGAACCATTCAGCGGTGCACGGTGCGATAAAACGAATACGGGCGAATACAACGGAGTTGGCTGCGCACAATATGCCTTATCGGATAAGAATTATTTTAAGGATTTGCCGTAAATTTTACTAAGGCCTGTTTTTGTGCCCCTAAATAAAATTTAATTTTCATATTTACAAACGTTGACAAAAATGCAATTTATAGCTATATTTAGGTTATTAAAGGATTTATAAAATGAAAGAATTAATTGCATTAATCCCCCCCCC
>CAZYYK010000055.1:0-11530 GCA_964651135.1 uncultured Gammaproteobacteria bacterium
TCTTTTAAAAGTGTTGTGCAACCTGCTCTCCCAATTCTTAATAGTATTTCGAAAATATTTCAACGAGGCTCTGTTCGCCAATGCCCAAATTTTCTTTTTCGTAAGTTAAAATGTTGTATAAATCAATCATTTTATACTGCTGCAAAATTTCCTTATCGGCAGAGGGAAGTTTTATATCTGTATCTGCCAGAAAAATTTCAACGATTTTATTTGTTTTAATGGATAAAAAAGCATCCACGATATCTTTGTCAAAATGCTTGTCACAGCCTTTAATTAACACATCTATGGCTTCCTGAATTTGCATTTTGGAACGGTAATGCCTTTTTGATGTAATAGCGTCAAAAACATCTCCCACGGCCAAAATTCTGCCGCCCAAAGGAATTTCAACACCCTTTAGATTTCTGAAATATCCGCTTCCGTCATATTTTTCATGGTGGGATGATGCTATATGCGCCACTTCGCGAAAATCTTTTGACAGATAAATTTTGCCCAAAATATCGTTTGTAATTCTTGCATGTTCTTGAATGTGTTTGTATTCTTCATCCGTAAGCTTGCCTTCTTTTTGCAGAACCGAATCTTTAATACCAATTTTGCCTATATCATGCAGCAAAGATGCCTGATGTATAAGGTCTTTTTCGCTGTCTTTCAAATTCAAAGTTTCGCAAATTACATCCACGTATAAGGTTACGCGCTTTGAATGCCCTGAAGTTATCTTGTCGCGCGCATCTATTGAGGCTGAAAGCGTATCAATAAAGCTTGATAGCAAATCTTTTTGTTCTTGAATAAGTTTTTCCTGTTTGTCAAACAAATTGGCGTTTTCAAGCGCAATACCCGCGGATGAACCAATTGCAAGAAGCAAATCTTCATCTTTTTGGGTAAATGTGCCGTCAACCTTGTTCAAAACCTGAAACACGCCCATAATTTCATGGCTCATATTTCTTATGGGCATACATAAAATTGTGCGCGTTTTATAGCCTGTTTTGCTGTCTATTTCTTTGTTAAAACGCGGGTCTTTGTATGCTTCTTTTATGTTTATGGTTTCCCCCGTTTGCGCAACATAGCCTGCAAGCCCGAGTTTTGCGGAAAACCTAATTTCTTGTGTATCCATACCGAGCGCCACTTTAGACCAAAGTTCATTTTTCTTTTTATCAAGCAAGAAAACCGTGCACCTGTCCGCGTTAAGCGCAAGTTTAATTTCCTGCGCGATAATTGTCAAAAGGGTGTCTATATTTGTTTCAAGGGCAATTGTTCTGCCCACTTTAAGAAGTGCTAGAAGCGGGTCTTCGGCTTTTTGCGAAGGAGTAAATTTCGGCACACTTTTAGCAATTGCCAGATGTTCTTTTGCAAGTTCAATTTTGTTTTTAAGTTCCAGAATTTTTTGGTCAAAATCGTAGATTTCATCAACATAAATCTGCGCACTGCCTTTAACCAAATCCATGGCGCTGTCGTAATTTTGGGCTAAAAATTCAATTTGGGCAAGCATATAAAGGTTTATTTTAAGCGCCAAGGCGCTTTGAGAAGATGTGGCAAGGTATTTGGCGTCATTTATATTGCAAAGGGCTTTATAATAGCGTGCAGGCTCTTTTTTGTACTGCATATAACCCATAAAAGACAAAATGATTGAAACCAAATCAAAAGCCTTAAGCACAATTGCCTGTTTGTGAATTTTTTGCAAATCTTCAATAGTTATAGACGTTTTGCTCTCACAAATTGAGTTGTAAACCCCGATTAATAAATCCTTCAACCCATCATAGGTTTTATTTTCAATATTTTCTAAAATTTTCATATCGTCTTTCTAAAAAACTTTTTATACGGTGCCAAGAATTTTTATGTTGTATTCACACGCAATTTCCTCCGGCGCTATCACGGGCACATCCATAAAAATCTGCGATATCAAAATAAAAATCAAGTGCCTCAAATGCTGCGGGGCAAGCAAAATGACATCTTGTTCCACGCAAAGCCTTGCAACTTTTTCAATAAATTTTGCAAATTTAGCGCTTTCAATACGCACAATTCCGTCATTTTCTTCTTCGCACGTTTCTTTTTCCAAAAGGTTGATTGTCTTTTCGCCTATTTCAAAAACCGCAATTTCTTTATTTTCATCGGCTAATGAATAAGAAATTTGGCGGGAGAGCGAAATTCTTAATTTATCCAAAAGGTCGATTTTGCTTGTATCGTCCGAAAAATCGTTTATTTTTTCAAAAATATAAATAATATCTTTAACACTTATTTTTTCGCGAATTAATTGCGAAAAAATGTATTTTAATTCGGAAACGCTTATAAATTCGCCCAAAATGCTGTCCACAAGGAAGGAATTGTTTTTATTCACAATTTCAATGTAGCGGTTAATATCGTTATAATTGAATATTTCACCAACGTAACGTATTGCAAAATATTTTAAAGCACGCATAATATATTCGCTTGCACTCAAACCTTTTGCCCAGTAATCTTTGGTCTGTGTTTTTTTAATCCACACGATTTTTCTGTTTGTAATAATATCAAGGTCGCGCACGGTGTTTTGGGGGTATTTTTTCAGATTCAATTCATCTTGAAAATACATATAAAAACCATCATACGCGTAGGCTTTTACAATGGGTGTTGCGTGGATATTAATTGTAAATTCGTTGCTCTCAAGGCTTGTATCTTCTTCAAAATTTATTTTAGGCAGGATGTAGCCCAATTCGCGGGTTAATTCCCCCCTTATTTTAACGCTTTGCGCCAGAAGGTTTGAGGGGTTTGAATAATCGTTAAGCCCTTTTAATTCTTCGCTTAAGCTTATGCTGAGGCGCTCTTCGCCCAAATCTTCCGTCATTTTAGAAGGAGACAAAATATTTCGAAGCTGACGTTTAAGTTCGTTTAAATTATCAATTTCTTTAGACATTTCTTCGTTCAAAACAGAACGTTCATCTTCTTTTGCGGTGTCTAAAAAATTCTTAATGTCTTCAATTTTTTCTTTCTTCTCCATAATGTTGCGCTGCAAGCCCAGGCAAACCTCATATGGCGGCTCTTTTTGCAGCATCATTTTTTCCATTTGGGTTTTAAAATTTGCAAAATCAATTAAGCTTTCAACTTCTTCAACGCTTTCAATTTCGCGCACAAAAATGCAGCTGTACTGGGGCTGGTTATCAATTTCGCACTCATGGATTGTGTAAAGTTCCCACCCCAATTTTGCCATTTCGTTTAACATTTTTTCCAGCTCTTTGGGTTCATTTATGGGGGTGTTTTTTATTGAAAATTCTTGGTGCACGTTTTTTATCATATTTAGATTGTATTATATTTTTAGACTTTAGTCAAATTTTGTAAAAATTTTACCGCATTTAAAGGGCGGATACAAAATATCAATTCGGCGCGCTATGATGACATTTCAACGCGGCGTTTTTCTTTTATAAGTTCATCATAAACCCAGGAAGGCACAAAGTTTTTTCCCATTAAAATTTTGCCGTTTGCAAGAGAAGGCGCGTGGAAATCTGACCCGCCGGTTATAATAAGCCCCAAATTTTCCGCCAAAGTGGAGTAATATTCAACCACCGCGGGTGTGTGTTTTCTGTGGTAAACTTCAATTCCCCTTAAACCGTAGCTTACAAGCTCTTTTGCAAGTTTATCTGCTATATTAACATCAATAGGGTGCGCAAACACAGGAATTCCGCCCGCCTCATAAATGGTCTCAACCGCCTCATGCGGGGACACGGTTTTTCTTTGAACATACACGGGCGATTCGTTATTAATATATTTTTGATAAGCTTCAGTGACACTGCCAACCCCGCCTGCATGCACAATTGCACGCGCTATATGAGGCCTGCCGATACTGCCATGCGGCGCTACCAGTTTTTTAACATCTTCAAATTTAATTCTGATGCCTTCTTTTTTGTTTAAAAGTTCTATGATTTCATTGGTTTGATTAATGCGCGCCTGCTGCTGAACCCTTAAAAGATTAATAAAATCTTCATTTTTGACATCCATAAAATACCCGAGTATGTGAACTTCCCACTCTTTATAAATGGTGTTAATTTCAACCCCCTGGATAATTTCAAGCCTCGCTGAAGTATCTTTTATGTATCTTTGTGCAATATCATAGGCCAAAATGTTATCATGGTCTGTAATTGCAATAACATCAAGCTCATGCTCTATTGCAATTTTAACAATTTCCTGCGGGGTCAGTGCGCCGTCCGAATAATCTGTGTGGATGTGCAAATCAACTTTCATACACCCGCCCCCGTAATTTTATTTATTCTTTTTATATCAAGCGCGCGGTTGTTTTCTAAATCAAATGTAATTTCAACAGCATTAATTTGAAGTTTTTTAGGCTTTTCAACCACCTCAAAACGCTGGGAAATTCCTGTTATAAGATGTTTTACAGAACCCTCATATTCCATGCCGATAACACCTTCATGGCTTCCACAAAAACCAACGTCTGTAATGCAGGCGCATTTGTCGTCCATTATTCTTTCGTCCGCTGTCTGCACATGGGTATGTGTGCCCAAAACAGCACTCACGCCCAAAGAGTTTGCAAATTTAGCAAAAGAAATTTTTTCTGCCGTGGCTTCTGCGTGAAAATCAACAATTATGATTTTATTTTTACCTATTTTTTTAACAATTTTTTCTAACGCCATAAAAGGGCAGTCCACAGGCGTCATAAAAACACGGCCAAGCAGGTTTACAACCGCAATTTTATCGTTAAAAAGCTTATATCCTGTGCCCGAAGCACTTTTGTGATAATTCAGGGGACGTATTAAAAATTCGCTTTCATCTATAAATTGGTAAATATCTTTTTTATCCCAAATATGATTGCCCGATGTCATGCAATCAACGCCGTACGATGCGATTTCGTCATGGTTTTTTTTGGTTAAACCAAAGCCATGAGAGGCATTTTCAACGTTTGCAATAACAAAATCGTATTTACGTTTTTTATATAAAAATTTTTGTACTGCATCTCTTCCTGCGCGGCCTGTAATATCGCCTAAGAAAAGAATTTTAAATTTTTTGGACATAGTTTACTTTGCAATTTCTGTAACACGTGCTTCCCGAACAACCGTTACACGGATTTGCCCGGGGTATTCAAGTTCATTCTCAATTCTTGCAACAATGTCACGTGCCAGTTTTGCGGAAGCAACATCATCAAAGATATTGGGCTGAACTATCACCCTAACTTCACGTCCTGCCTGAACTGCAAAGGACTGCTTAATGCCTTCATAGCTGTTAGCAATTTCTTCCAGCTTTTTAAGGCGTTTAATATAGATATCCAGCGTATCGCGTCTGGCGCCCGGTCTTCCTGCCGATATAGTATCTGCGATTTTTACAAGAGCGGCAATTAATGTGTTTGCTGCCACATCATCGTGGTGAGCTTCAATAGCGTGGATGACCTCATCGCCCTCCCCGTATTTTCTGGCAAGCTCAACACCAAGCTGGACATGTGTGCCTTCTTGTTCCTGGTCAACCGCTTTTCCTATATCATGCAGCATGCCTGCACGCCTTGCTATCACAGCATTTGCGCCCAATTCCGTTGCCAGCATTCCTGCAAGCTGGCTCACTTCAATTGAATGTTTAAGGGCGTTTTGCCCGTAGCTGGTTCTATAATATAAGCGTCCAAGAGTCTTGGTAAGCTCTTTGTTAAGGTTCATAATTCCTAAATCCGCAACAGCGCGCTCGCCTTCTTGTTTAATTTTGTTTTCAATTTCTGTTTTGGATTTTTCGTAGGTTTCTTCAATTCTGGAAGGGTGAATGCGCCCGTCCGAGATGAGTTTTTCAATTGTTAATTTTGCAACCGCACGCCTTACAGGGTCAAACGAAGATAAAACAACGGCTTCAGGGGTATCGTCAATCACTAAATCAACGCCTGTGCATGTTTCAAGTGTTCTTATGTTGCGCCCTTCGCGGCCTATAATTCTGCCCTTCATTTCATCCGAAGGCAGAGATACAACGGAAACGGTTGTTTCAATAACCTGTTCTATTGCGCATTTTTGCATTGCCTGGGATAGAATTTCTTTTGTCTTTTCATGGGCATCTTCTTTAATTTTTATTTCATTTTCGCGGATTAACTGAATTTGCTCCGCTGCCAGTTCCGATTTTAACTGTTCCAAAAGAAGGTTTTTGGCTTCGTCTTTTGTCATTTGTGAAATTCGTTCTAATTCGCCGCCTTGTTTTGTGATAATTTCCGCCAAATAGTCTTCTTTTTCAATTAATTCATCGTATTTTTTGTCAACTTCATACTGTTTGTCGGTTACTTTTTGCATTTTATCTTCAAGCTGATCTTCCTTTGAAGATAGTTTATTTTCAAGACGCACAATTTCTTCGCGGCGCGAGCTCATTTCATTATCAAGCCTTTGGCGCTCACCCTGCAACTGTTCTTTGGCTGTAATCATTGCTTCTTTTGCAATAATTTCAGTCTTTTTTTCAATTTCTTCTTCATGATTTTTGGCATTTTCGCGCAAAAATTCAACTTCGGCCTTTTTTCTACCCCACAATATGCCAAATGTGAAAGTAGTTATAAAAAGCACGGTTTCTGCTATATACAGCAAATATATCGTCAATAAATTCTTTTCGATTTTTCTATACCTCTTTTAGACTGATAACTTTCGGAGGTGATAGTATTTTAATATATAAAAAAATATTTTTTCTACTATATTCCTAGCTAAAAGGATAACATAAAAATTAAATTTTGAACAGAAAAATATTAAGAAATATTTTATGCCATATTGAAAGTCCGCCGGCGGGTAGGAAAAACCCGTTTTAACATTGTAAAATTATGTATTAAAAATTTGACATTACAAAAAATAATAATATCATGTAAGGTATGAGGTTAATACAAAAGTTAAAAATTTTAGAAAAAGCCGTTGTATTTATGCGATGGGCAACAGCTGAAGAATTTGGCAGAATCAAATATGTTGGGGATGATTTTGTTGAGTTTGAAATTTTGGATATGGATTCAATGGAATACGTTGAAACGGTTTTAATAAACAGCCAGCTTATTTTAGAGGTTATGATAGGCGGCATTGAAATTGCAAGAGTTGTGGCAGAATTAAGCGCACGTTTGCCGCATGCAGAATAGTTTATTAAAAAGGCTCGGGGTGAATTATTACATCGGCATTTTGAAATTGTGCCTCAATGTTGTTTTCAATTTTGTCGCAAATTTGGTGTGCTTCGCCTAAAGTAAGGCTTTCAGACAAATAAATCACCAGTTGAATTTTGTTTCTGGGGCCTGATTTTGTAGCTTTTATGGATTTTATTTTAAGCGTATCACACTTTGCGCATTGCGATAAAATTTCGTTTAAAATATCATGTTTTTTCTTTGAAATTGAACCGTCCAGCAAATTGTTCAAAGATTTTTTTGAAAGCCTTAAACCTGTTCTTAAAATTAAAGTGGCTACAATAATGGCAAAAATGGGGTCAAAAATGTAAAACCCTGTAATTTTAACAAAAAACAGACCCGCTAAAATTGCAACTGATGTTAAAATATCGGCGCTCAGATGTTGTGCGTCGGTATACAGTGCAATGGAATCCGCTTTTTTCGCGACATTATACAAATAACGGCTTACAAAAAGGTTCATTACAATGGATATTCCCATAACAATCATGCCAAGGTCTGTGTCAATTGCCTGGGCATAATTAAAATATATTTTTTTGCACGCAATATAAAAAACGTAAAAAGATGTGGCAACAATTAACAGTGCTTCGATAAAACCTGCCATATCTTCATATTTCCCGTGCCCGAAGGGGTGATCAGCATCCGGCGGCTGAGCGGACTTTGAAACAGAAAAAAACGCCAACAAGCTTGCGGCTAAATCGCTTAAAGAATGCAGTGCTTCAGATATTACGGAAATGCTTCCCGATATAAAGCCCGCCGCAAACTTTAAAATGATTAAAGTTGTGTTTGAAAGAATTGATATAAAGGCAGCCAGCTTTTTTTTAGCGTTAATATCCATAATGAAATTATATCATATAATTTGAACGAAGTATTTATTTTATGGCAATTTTAGGGTATAATGTTTTTAGCAGTGTCAAATGGAGTGAATATTTGTCTGTAAATAAAATTTCAGAGTTGTTTCTAAATAATATAGACGCTTTGCCTCTTTGGGTGAAGCAGGTTGTTTACCGCAAAACGGAAAAAGTTTTAAAAAAAGAACTTGCGGATTTTATGACGCTTTTGAATCCGCATGAACTTTTACAGGAAATTACGCCCTCTTTAACTCTTAAAGGCAGGCAGGAGCTTGAAGAGCACAACAACACAAAATTATCCGGAATTTATTATGTTTTCTTGTCAAACGTAAACGGCGAAAACGATTTATTTGAAATTGCGCTTAACAATTTTTGGACTTTGATAGATATTTCAAAAATGCTTATAACCTGTTCCGAGCTTGAATATATAAGCGGCGTGGTGCAAGATAAGAATTATGCTATTGCGGAATTTTTGGCGGGCAGAATAAGAACCGGCGAACTTTTAAAAAGAATGGGGAAAATTAACACCATTCAGCTTGAACAGGCTTTGAGGGAGCAAAAGGAGCGCAAGGCGGAAGGCATAAGCGTTAAAATGGCGGCTGTTATGATAAGCCTCGGTTTTATAAAAGATGAGGATATCAAAATCCTGCTTGCATTCAAAGAAGAAGCCTCAAAAAGGTTTATTATGGGGCTGGGGCTTACAACGCTCAGATTTGATGAAGAAAACGAAAACCACAAAAAGTATATTATTAACTTGCAGCGGGAATTTAAAAGGCTGGATCATGAAAACCGCATTTTAAAATCACGTTTAAGAAAAGTTTTAAATATAAAAGAGTAACTTATGTTTAAACCTGAATTAGTTTTAAAAACAAAAAGAAGCGGCATTGAAGATTTACAGTTTTTCGGGTTTATAAATCTTTTTTCCAAAGAGAAAAATTTGCTCAAAATTGGTGTTGACAACGGGGCGCTTTTTTTATTGCGCTCTTTGGCAAAGCCCTTTCAGGCAAGCGTTATGGCAGATTTCAAAACACACGAATTTTATAATTTTACAAAAGAAGAAATTGCAATATCCGCAGCCTCCCACATTGGTGACATTGAACACACAAAAACGGTTTTGGGGATTTTGAAAAAAATCGGATTAGATGAAAATTGCCTTCAATGCGGCACGCATAAACCGTTAATTGACACAATTAAAAACCCGACGCCCCTGCACAACAATTGCAGCGGAAAACACGCCGCAATGCTTGCCGTGTGCAAACATCAAGGGTATGATGTAAATTCTTATTTAGACCCGAATCACCCTTTGCAGCAGGAAATTTATAAAAAACATCTTGAACTTTGCAAATGCACGCCCGCCGATATGGTTCTTTCATACGACGGGTGCAATGCGCCAATTTATGCGATGCCTTTTAAAAATTTGGCGCTCGGGTATTTAAATTTATTTTTGGATGAAAAATACAAATTTTTAAAAGACGCTTATCTGAAGTGCCCCGATATTATGGGCGGAAAAGAGCGCACAGACAGCATGATTATTAAAAAAGGCAGTGGCAAACTTATTGCAAAAATAGGCGCAGGCGGGTTTTTGGCTGTGGTGAATTTAGATGCCGCCCGGGTGCTTATTATAAAAATGACAACGGAAGATTCCAAGGCGCGCGAAGTTGCAGCACAAGCAATGCTTTTGAAATTGGGCTGGATAAAAGAAAAATTTTCCGACACTTCTATTAAAACATCCTCGGGCATTTATTTGGGCGAATGGGAGTTCACCAGTTAATCGGCGGCAATTTACCGTTTTTTAAAACGTACGCCGTGGGGGAGCAGGAAGTTTGTGTGCAGATGTCAGGGTCGCAAACACCGTTGTCGCGCGTTAGGCAAAGACCGCTTGTGGCGTAGCTATCTTCTGCGTAATAAGGATTAATGGTCGTATATTTAGGGTTATTATAAGCGCCTATTCCAATAGGGAAAATGTCTTTGCCAACTCTATTAGGAGCTTTTTTTCCATTTATATCAATAAACATGAAGCCGCTTTTTTTATATGTATCAGGTACAAGGACTGTAATTGTAGTACCGTCCGATAACAGATAATGGCAAACATCCGTTAAAGCAGTTGATACCTTTGAAACGCCCTGCCAGGCATATGTTTGTGTTGTGCCGTTAAAAAGGATGTTAGTGTTAGGCAGCCAATCTATACCCGTGTAGCCTTCATTTTGGTATCTTCTTTTTAATACGTGTAATTTTTTCTCAATCCCTCCAAAAGCATTTTCGCAATCATAAGCACCATATTTTTCTAAACACCCTGAAACATTATCTGTGCAGCCTTCTTCCACCTGCCATTGCTGCACAATATCCGCTATATTTCTGTAATGTTTTTTAAGTTTTGAAACAGCCTCTTGTTCAAAAGCTTTTTTGGTGATAACGGGGATTGTAAGAGCCGCCACAACTCCAATTATTGCTAATGTGATTAAAACTTCCGCAAGTGTGAAGCCGCCCTTGTCACCCTGAACTGGTTTCAGGGTCTGTTGTCTTGGCCGTACGTTTTTAGATCCTGAAATAAATTCAGGATGACGTGTAAGCCTAGAAATTAAATCCTTGCACCGGCTGCCGCATTCAGCATGACAGGGATGCGTAAAACTTGTTATTTTTTTCATACATTTTTCCTTTTTTATGAACGTCAATCATATTAACATGTTTTTGGAATAAATGCAACACCTTTTTATAAAAAATACAATATAAGTATGGTTAATAAAGCCATATATACAAGCTAATATTAAAAATAAAGGTGTGAGGTATATTAACTTATGGAAAAACCTGAAAGTTTAGAAAAACGCAAAAATATTGGAGCATTGATTAAAGGACAAAGAAAGCGCCTGCGTTTAACCCAGGAAGAAGTGGCGGAAAAAATAAACATTTCTGAAAAACATTACTCCAAAATCGAATCAGGGGCTTATTTCCCAAATCTTCTAAACTTTTTTGCCCTGGCGGAAGTTTTAGATTTAGACATAGGGGAATTCAACAAAAATCAGTTAAAGACCCGCACAAAAGAAAAAGATATAACGCAGCTTTTAAAAAATGCAAATGACAAACAGCTTGAAATTTGCGCCGCTGTTTTAAAAACGCTTTTAGGCAAGCTTTGAAGGCTTTAACTACGTTTTAGTGTACATCCTTAACTTAAATGTTGAAATTAAAACGGTTTTATCGCTATCCCATGGCTTTAGCTCAATTTCAGGCAAAGCCATTAAATTTTCTTCTTTTGTAATGCTCTTAAAGAAATTTTGGAACTGCAAGAAATTCCCGACCGCAACAACTTTAAGTTCGCAAACGTTATACCCTGTAATTGCAGCCATAGCAACAGGGTCATCCGTGGGTGCATAATTATATTCAATTGAGCGGATTCTAACGCCTGAATATTTTGCGTGGTCTACAAAAACTTCGAAAAGCGGGGCAAAAGAAGCTTCCGTGCTGAAAGACATATCCTGCGCTTCAAAAATTTTCTTTCCGCCTGCAACTTCAACAGAAGGCTGTTCCTGCACCTGTGTTTTTAAGGCGTCCAATTTTTGCTGCAAATCTTGTTCTTGTTTTTTTAATTCAATATTTGATTTTA
>CAZYYK010000056.1:0-11275 GCA_964651135.1 uncultured Gammaproteobacteria bacterium
TGTCGTCTCCGCCCGAAAGATTTAGTACCGCCAATCCCGTATTCAATGAAAGAATGTGTCATTCCAACGCCCGGTAAGCTTACATTACCGGCTTTTCCATTAGAGGTTGCCATTATGTTTGCCATATATTGCGCCATTAGATACAGGCTGAAGGTTTCCTTGCTCCATATTAAATTAACTCCGGGTGCTATATTTAAACCGTTCAAAAAGCCTGATGTCATGCTCATTTCCCCATAACCGGTATGCCAGTTTTGTCTGCCGTATAAGTTATAGGAAATTAACAGGTTGGGTTGGAAAATAAGGCTGTCTGTCCAATGGAAATTGTATGAGGTTTTTGAAGCACCGCCTGCAAACCAGTTAAACGCATCATCTTTATAGTCTTGAACGTTCATAATATTTCCGTAAACGCCGCCATATCCTAACAGTGATGTGATAAAGTCATTTTTATAAAATGTCCCCATTAAACCTAGCTGGCCGCCGTTTTGCCACATACCAACCAAGTCATAACTTTGGTGTGCGCCGTTATAAGCAGCGTATGCGGTTGGCACAAAATTCCAGCCGTCGCCAAAACTTACGGCAGGTAAATCAAAGCCCACCAGGGCACCGTAAGCGTTATTTTCAACATTTAAGTGTTCTGTCATTTGAATATGTTCAAGGTTTCCGTATAATTTTGTCCAAACAGCACCGTCTTTTGTGCCGTATTGATACGGTGAAAATTGCGGTTCTGTTGCCGCATATTTATTGTTGGAAGAATCTGCCAAATATCTTTGATTAAATAAATTCATATGGTCAAAAAGCAGGTTATTAACCGTAAGCTGGTTAGCATAGCTTGCAACGGTTGCAACCTGGCCGCGGAAAACTTCAGGATTGTATCTCATCAAATCATAAGAATAGCCGCCCATATTATCTGTCGGGTTTAATTTATACCAGCCTATGGGTGTTAACCTTTCGGTTTCTGAGGCCGTAAAAGTTACATTATCTGCCACACTGCCCGCAACATTAAATACATTAAACCTGATATTTCTATCTATAGGAGCATAGGCCGGATTTACAAGGCTTGCTATATCAACATTTACGGTGTAACCGTCAAGAGAAGAATCTTGAGAGGTTACGTTTCCGCCTATATTGTAAGTGTCAACACTCCAGCTTCTGGGGTTTAAATCCACTAAAAATTTTGCGCTTCCCGCCGTGCCGTCCTGGTTGTTTAAAACCTGCAAGTCATTGTTAACGGTTACGGTTTGAATGGGGGCAGATGTTTGTGTGCCGTAGGCTTCAGCTTCCATTAGGTTGCTCACCGTTCTTACCGTGCCAGCCGAATTTAGGTTGTCTAAAGTAGCATCGTTACTGTCAAGATGCAGATAAGCGTTTTTATCCAGTATCATATCGCCGCCCGTTAAAACGCTTGCATCCCTTAATGAAAGTGATGTTTGTGCCGCTACGGGAACATCCCCGCCAGTAGTTTCAGAAAGGTGAGTTGAGCCTGCGCTTTGGGTGTATGCACCCGTCATGCCGGGATAAATAGACATTTGAGCATCTTCAATGGTTAAATCTCCGCCCGTAACATTAATGTTTCCGCCTTGCGCTGCGGTTGCAGGGTTTGTCCACAAATTGTTTGAAGATGTTAGGGTTAAATTGCCCTTTGTGGCATTTGGTGCATCATTTGCAACATTGAAAGTGTTGTCTTTGTATACATTAATATTAGCGCCTGATGTTATAGAGCCGCCCGTTAAACTTAACGTGCTTCCCGTATCACTTGTGCTGCCTACCGTAACAGTGCCTGCGGCTACATTGCTTGTGCCGTTAAGCTCTAATGATGAAGCACCCAAAACATTTAAATTGTTGCTTGCGCTGTCTGTCATGGTTAATTGAACTTTGTTGCTTGCACCGTTTTGGAAAGTTAGGTTTGACGCATTTGTTATTTCAGCATAGCCGTCTTGCATATAGCTGTCTGCATTCAGGGTTAAATTTGAATTATCAAGAACCGTTGTTCCGCCTGTTTGTGTTAAACGGCTTGCAGCGGTTGTGGCTTTAGTAACTCCGTTTAAGGTTAATCTGCCGCCTGTCATATTAATATCGCCTGCCCAGTTATCTGTGCCATCAAGCGTTAAAGTTGATAACACGGGTGTAGGGTCTGTTGTTTGCGTTATATTAACGGTGTTGCCTTCATAAAGGTTGAAGGTTACAGCTTCATCAACCGTTGAACCGTCAGTTAAAGTTACACTGCTTCCGGTTGAGCCGCTGCTGTTACCTATTGAAAGCGTGCCGCCCGATATACCTGAAGATGTTAATTCAAGTGCCGAGCCGCCTGTCACACCTAAACTATCTGTGGCGTTTGACATCGTAACAGAGGCTTTATTATTCGAAACACCGTTGTTAAATGTTAAGGTAGAATTGCCGTTCATTAGGATGTTTCCGTCTGTTACGGAGCTTGACGGATTTAATTCTAACGCTGTTGAAGTTAATGTCAAATTTCCGCCTGTTTGATTATATGTTTTTGTAGAGCTTGTTGCGTCATTTCTGCCTGTGAGTGTAAATGAACCTGTCGACATTTGAACAGCGCCTGCCCATGTATCTGAGTTATCCAATATTACATCTCCGCCCGATATATCAAGTGTGGAGCCTGATGCAAGGCTTGTTGTAACATCTTGCGCAATTGAGCTACCCGTTGCGATGTTTAGAGTTGCCGCACTTGATGAACCTATATTTAATGTACCGCCTGTTGCTGTAAGCATGCCGTTTGAGGTTAAGCCGTCATAGTTTAAACTTCCGCCTGTAACATCCACGGCACCTGCCCAGGTATCACCTGTGTTTAAGTTTACCGTGCCGCCGGTTAAAGAAAGTGTACTTGTGCTTGTTAAATCAACTGTTGCGCCACTTTGAATTTGACCTGCCGAAACCGTTAATTGCCCGCCGGTAGCGCCTGAACCTATGTTAAAATTTCCACCCGATATATTATCGCTTGCGTTATTTAAACCAAATGTTCCCGTTACGGTTGTTGTGCCGCCACTTTGTGCCAAAGTACCTGTTTTTGAAATATTATCCAAATTTAAACTTCCGCCTGTAACATCCACGGCACCTGCCCAGGTATCGCCCGTATTTAGGCTTACCGTGCCGCCGGTTAAAGAAAGTGTACTTGTGCTTGTTAAATCAACTGTTGCGCCACTTTGAATTTGACCTGCCGAAACCGTTAATTGCCCGCCGGTAGCGCCTGAACCTATGTTAAAATTTCCACCCGATATATTATCGCTTGCGTTATTTAAACCAAATGTTCCCGTTACGGTTGTTGTGCCGCCACTTTGTGCCAAAGTACCTGTTTTTGAAATATTATCCAAATTTAAACTTCCGCCTGTAACATCCACGGCACCTGCCCAGGTATCGCCCGTATTTAGGCTTACCGTGCCGCCCGATATATCAAGTGTGGAGCCTGATGCAAGGCTTGTTGTAACATCTTGTGCAATTGAGCTACCTGTTGCGATATTTAGAGTTGCCGCACTTGATGAACCTATATTTAAACTGCCTGCAGTTGCTGTAAGCATGCCGTTTGAGGTCAAACCGTCATAGTTTAAACTTCCGCCGCTAACATTCACGGCACCTGCCCAGGTATCGCCCGTATTTAGGCTTACCGTGCCGCCGGTTATTGCCAATGCACCATCTATTGCCGTATTAACACTTTGTGCAATTGTGCCGGATGAAGTTACGGTATTTCCTGAAATTATACTCATTGAACCCGTACCGCTTACGGATGCCCCAAGGTTTACATCTGTATAAAAATTTAATTGGCTTGAAGCGGCAACTTCAATTGCTCCGCCGCTAATCACGTTGCCTGTTTTTATTATATTCATTACACTTGCATTTGTGCCGTCTCCAACAGTTAAATTGCCGCCCGTCATGTTTAAAACAGCATCGTCATTAACGGTGTCGGGGTTAAAGTCATCACCTGCACTTAATGTAAAATCAGGGGGTATTGTTGTTGTTCCCGTTGTTATATCCGCACAAAGGGATGGCAATGTACCCAAAAACAAGATTGATGCTACAACAATCATCGTAGAAAGCCTTCTATTAATCATCTTTTTCTCCTTAAAAATCCAGTTAGTATCAATATTACATTAATTTTTTAAATAAAGCAATAAAAACAATTAATTATCCGTTTTCTACTGTAAAAAAGCTTTTCAATAATGTAAAGAAATTTAAAGAACGTATTTCAAATTACCTTTGCCCATATTATTTTTATTTGTTAATATATAAATATGAAGAAGATTATTTTATTTTTATTAATGACTATTTTAATTCAAAATCCGCTTTTTGCCATGAATTTCGGACAGTACAAACCGGAAACGGAATATGGGCTTATTGACGGCTTTAAATTTAATTTTTTTAATAGAGAAGAAGGCAAAAAACTTATAGAAATACGCTCTGAAACAAAAGAAGAACAAGAAAGGCTTGAGCGCGAAAAAATAAAACCACCCAAACCGCAGGACGAAGAAGAGCTTTTCAGGTTCATAAGACAAGGCGTTATGCCAATTTAGCCCAAATTTCTTAAATCTAATTTATGCTGCACGGGCTCGCATTCCAATAAATCATTAATAGGGCATTCAAGTATATCGCAGAGCTTATCCAGGTTGTCATAAGAAGGCTGGGTGCGGCCGTTTGCCCATGAATAAACAGTCTGTTGAGGCAATTCAAGCTCTTTTGCCAGTCTGTACAGGCTAAACCCTTTATTATTTCTTGCTGCTTCCCTGATTTTGATTTTCATATCTCACCTGTTCAAATTATATCCATTATTTCAAAATAAAAAATCGTATGTATGTACTAGAGAACTTTTGCTAAATGCATTTATAATATTTATGTAAAGCAGTTGATTTTTTGCTAACAATTATTATAGAATATACAGTATCGAATAGAGGAACTTGAAATGAAAAAATTACTTGCATTTTTTGCCGTTATAGCTTTAATGGCCCTGGGAACGGCATTTGCTATGGAAAAAGTTAAAATTAGCCCCAAAGTTTATCAAGGTATTCAAAAATACAAGCAGCAAAATTATGCCGGCTGTATTCAAGATATGGAAGCAGCGCTTGCTGCCGAAGGGGATCAATCTTTGCCGTATTATTACATTGCTAATTCTTATGTAAAGTTGGGCATGGGCGGCGAGGCTATGAAAAACTACGAGGAAGTTAAAAAACTTAATACAAGCCCGGGTCTTGTTCTGTATGCAGAACAAGCGGTGGCATGCCTGCAAGATGAATCCAAATGCTCGGGCAACGATGATTTAAATGTTTTCATAAACTCAAAAAAGTTTATGCATCCTGAAGTTATTCAAAATATAGAAGAACAGCAGGTTCAGCAAGTTAGGGCCGAAATTAATGCAATTGGCGGCAGTAAGGATAAACAAGTAGATTTTGATAAATATAAATATTTAAATGATGCAAGTCAGCAAATGCCCACAAATGATGAAATTGCAAACGCCGTAAAAATTCTTGCAAAAGTGGGCTATAACCCTTACGCTCAGGATGCCATTAATCCGGCTTTTGCGCAAACCTATAATCCGCAATATTCTCAAATGAATGCTATTTTGGGCCAAACAAATACGGGCGGTAATGCTTTTAGCTCAATGCTTCCTTATATGATAGCGCAAAGCAATAATTCACAAAATCGCCAAACAGATGAAAATCAGCAGTTAATGCAGACAATGATGATTAATCAAATGATGATGGGATTTTAAATTTTGTATAAGGAAATAGAGCAGGCAAAAGATTTTTTTTACACAAAAAATTACGATACTGCGCGAGAACTTTTTGTAAAATCGGGCATGGAATATGAAGCCGGTTTGTGTTCTTTTTTATCGGATAATCTTGAAGGGGCTGAAAAAATATGGAAAGGGATAAAAAGCCCTTGCATTGCAACTTTGTGGGGTTTAATAGTGCTTGATTTGATTAAATCTAAGCCCGATAAAAAACCCTCCTACCTTCAAGTCAGAGCGTTTTATGAGGTTTACCTAAATTTGCTCATTGAGAACAAATTTTTGCACTATGCCGAAAATTTGATTAATGCCTACCCTGTTTTTATAAGAATTAATTGCGAGATTTTTAAATTTATTGCAAGGGCGCTTTTTGCAAACGGGTATTACGATTTAGCCATGGAATTTATAGGCAAGTCAAAACAAGTTGATTTCTTTGACCCCGAAGCGCTTTTTATATCTGCCCAAATAAATTCCATAAACAAAAAATATTCAGACGCTATTGCAAATTTGGATGAAATTTTAAATAAAACCCCTTATTATTTCCCTGCAACTGATTTTAAAAGAGTTTTGCTGGAACTTTCTTCATAGTGCAAATTTCAACAAAGTGTTGGTGTTTTGTTCCGTTACGTAAAGAAAATCGCCAAATGCATCTACGCAATAAGGTTTTTTAACGTTTGCAAAAACATAAGGAGCCCCAAAAGGCAAAACTTTTAAGATGTTGTCTTTATTGTAGTTTGCAACATACAGGTTGTCATTTTTATCAACAGTTAGCCCAACAGGCCCGTTTAATATGGCCGATGAAACAAATACGCTTTTTTGCCCGCTCGGATTTATTTTATACACAGTATTATCCGCGTAACTTGCAATGTAAATGTTCCCCTGACTGTCCGTTGCAACGCCTGCGGGTGCTTGAACTCCGCCAAATACCTGCGGTTCGGGGGGCGTTTGAATTCTGTTTTTTTCTGCCTGCGCTTCTTTATCTTTCAAGGCTTGTATTTGCGCTTTTTTTCTGGCTTCTTCCTGTGCAATTTCATCTTGCTTTTTTTGTATACCGTCAAGAAGCCCCTGCGCCTTTGTGTAACGTTCGCTTTCGGGCGGTATTTTTTCAAGCTGGCTCTTAGCTTTTGCTAAATACCCTTTTTTATAGTACAAATTCCCCAGGGCATACATGCTTTCAAAATCGTCATCGTTTAAAATTAAAGCTTTTTCATAAAGCTTGATTGCTTCAAGCGTATCCCCTTTTGATGCAAGAATTTGGGCAAGGTTATAAACAGCCTCATAGAAATTTCCGTCAAGCGAAATTGCTTTTCTGAAATATTCAACCGATTTTTCTATCTCCCCTTTTTGGTAGTATTCAATACCCGAATTGTAGGCGTTCACGGCGTCCAAATTTTCACTTGCAGCGCACGCCCTGTTGGAGCATAATACTAAAAATGCAAATACAAGAAATATTATCTTTTTCATGCTAAAATTATAACATGAAAATAAAAACAAGTATGCGAGCCCTGGTTTTGTTTTAAAAATTTATAGCTGCCCAAAAAAGGAGAGATTAACAATGAAAACATCACAAAGATTAGATAAAATTCCGCCGTATTTATTTGCAAGAATAGACGAAAAAATTGCGGATGCAAAAGCGCGCGGTATTGATATAATAACTTTAGCGATAGGTGACCCGGATATGCCGACTATGCAAAATGTTGTTGAGGCTATGCATGGGGCTGTTGAAAACCCAAAAAACCACGATTATCCGCCTTATGACGGCACTGCTGAATTTAAAAAAGCCAGTGCGGATTGGCTAAATAGCCGCTTTGGCGTTTGCCTGGATTCGAATACCCAAATTTTAGCTAATATCGGTTCAAAAGAAGCCATAGCGCATGTTTTCTTTGCTTTTGTAGACCCCGGTGATTACACCTTATGCCCTGACCCGGGTTATCCGGTTTATCAAAATGCAACAATTTTGGCGGGTGGAACACCTTATTCTATGCCGCTTTTGGCACAAAACAACTTCCTGCCCGATTTTGATAAAATCCCCGAAGATGTTGCAAGAAAAGCAAAATTGATGTTTTTAAATTATCCCAACAACCCCACGGGCGCGGTGTGTGATTTGGAACTTTATAAAAAAGCCGTGGATTATTGTAAAAAATACGATATTTTGCTGTGTTCCGACCAGGCATATTGCGAAATGACTTTTGATAATTACAAGGCTCCTTCCGTTTTGCAGGTTGAAGGGGCGCAGGATGTTGCAATAGAATTCTTTTCCCACTCAAAATCATACAATATGACAGGCTGGCGGGTTGGTTTTGTTGCGGGCAACAAAAATGCAATAAAGGCTTTGGGGACAATTAAAAACAACATTGATTCGGGTGTGTTTAAAGCAATACAAGAGGCTGCAATCAGCGCTTATCAAACACCAAAAGCAGAAATCGAAAAATTGAACTTAATGTATAAAGAGCGCAAAGAGGTTATGGAACAAGGCTTAAGGAAACTCGGCTGGGATGTAAAACCAAGCAAGGCAACCTTTTACCTGTGGCTGCCGGTGCCTTCAGGCTTCACTTCAGAAGAATTTGTCACACTACTTTTAGAAAAAGCCCATGTTGTGGTTCCCCCCGGGAACGGTTACGGAAAATACGGCGAAGGCTTCTTCAGAATAGCACTTACAAAGCCTGTAAATGTTATTAAAGAGGCTTTAAAAAGAATGGAAGATGCCGGTATTTCTTATAATATGGAAAATGAAAGCAGGAAGGCACTATGTTAATTTTCGGTATAGAAACAAGCTGTGATGAAACCGCATGTGCCGTTGTTGAAAACGGCAGAAAGGTTATAAGCAATGTAGTGGCTTCCCAAGTTAACACGCACCAGCGCTTTGGCGGTGTTGTTCCCGAAGTTGCCGCACGCGAACATTTGGAATCCATTAATTTTGTGATAGAAGAAGCCTTTAAGCAGGCAGAAGTGAAACCCGAAGACATTGACGGTTTTGCCGCCACAATGGGCCCGGGGCTTGTGGGTTCTTTACTTATAGGGGCTAATGCCGCAAAAACGCTTGCGATTGTGTACAATAAACCTTTTTTGGCTGTTGATCACCTCCAGGCACACATTTGTGCAAGCTTTTTGGATACGCGCCTTATGCCGCCTTTTTTGGCAGTTCTTGTAAGCGGCGGGCACACACAAATTATAAAATTCGAGAGTTTTGAAAATCAAATTTTGCTTGCGCAGACAATTGATGATGCCATAGGCGAGGTTTATGATAAAGTGGCTCGTTTGTTAAATTTGCCCTACCCCGGTGGTGTTTTGCTTGATAAAATGGCAAAAACGGGGAACAAGGAAGCATTTAATTTCCCCGAAGCAAAAACAGCCCCTAACGAGTTTAGTTTTTCAGGTTTAAAAACAGCAGTTTTGCGTTTAATACAAAAATTTGAAGGTCAAAAGGTTCCTGTTGCAGATATTTGCGCAAGTTTTCAAGAATGCATTACCAAAACAATTTTTAACAGAGCAAAATATTTTGCCAACCAAACAGGCACAAGAACGGTTGTTTTAGCCGGCGGTGTTGCTGCAAACACTGAACTTAGGGCTAAATTTGAAACATTTACACACACAGAAAACGGCAGCCTTTTGTTCTTTGTTCCCGAAATGAAATATTGCACGGATAATGCTGCCATGGTTGCTTCTTGCGCCTATTTTAACCCCATTAAAACACACGACAGTTTAAGCATGGAAGTTTATTCAAGAAGCAGATAATTTTTTCTGGCTCAATCCCTTAAAGAGCGGCTCTTTGTTAGATTTTTAGATTTATTTATAGAATTTACCCTGATGGCTGTCGCGCTCCCAAAAAATCCTGTCTATCAAGTTTTGCGTATGAAATTTACGATTTACCCAATCGGGCTTTATTGTTTTGCTTCTAAGCCCGCTTCCCGCAAACCTGTGCACAGCGGTTTTCGGCGGCAGAAGTTCCAAAAAATCGCACACCAAATTTGCGTAAGTTTCTTCATCCAGCAATTTTAACTTCCCGCCCCATTCTTTTTCAAGAATGCTTCCTTTAAGAAGCGTCAGGGCGTGGATTTTGATGCCGTCAATTTCTAATTCAGCCAATTTTTTAGCTGTTTCAAGCATCATTTCCCTGTTTTCACTCATAAGCCCCAAAATAACGTGGACACAAATTTTTATACCTCGCTTTTTTGCAGCTAAATAGGCTTTTTCAAATGTTTCGTAAGTGTGCCCCCTGTTAATTAATTCCAGAGTCTTATTATGGGAGGATTGCAAACCAAATTCAATTTGCGGCTGAGGGTAAGATGCAATTAAATCAAGCTTATCGTCATCCACACAATCGGGTCTTGTCCCGATAGAAATCCCCACAACTCTTTTATCGCAAAAAGCACTGTCATAGATAGTTTTTAAATCGTTAAGCGGTTTATAGGTGTTTGTAAATGCCTGAAAATAGGCGAGAAATTTATTTGCCTTATGACGTAAGGTTAAATATTCAATTCCTGCCCTAACTTGTTCTTCAACGCTCATTTTTTTATCATGCGCGCCTGAAAAACTGCCGCCTTCATCGCAAAAAATACAGCCTTTTGATGAGATTGTCCCGTCACGGTTAGGACAGGCAAAACCGGCGTCTATTGTAATTTTAAAAACTCTGTCGTTAAAAATTTCCTTTAAGTATTCACTGTAAGGAAAATAGCGCTTACTGTTCTTTTGCTTCATCTTCTTTTGTAGGCGGATACAGGTAATGTTCGCCGCATTTTGGGCATACAACTTCCTGTTGTTTGCCTTCTTCCAAAGGAACAACTTCAAAAAGTTCTTTGCAGGCTGAATTTACACAGCGTATAGCCCAAGTCGGTCTTATTATTCTTGCCATATTTTCTCCTTCATCTAACAAAATTATAAAAATATTTTACAATATTATTTAAAAAATGGCAAATTGATGTTATTGTGTTAATATAAAGACATACACAGTTTATAAGAAAGAATTTTATGAATATCTTAATTTCAAATGACGATGGCATAACAGCTGCTGGAATAAAGGCGCTTATGGAAGTTTTATCAAAAGAGCACAATCTTTATGTGGTAGCGCCCGACAGGGAAAGAAGTGCGGCAGGCCACTCCCTGACACTTCACACACCCCTAAGGGTTGAAGAATTGGAATCAAAATTTGGCGCAAAAAGGGTTTGGATTACAACAGGCACACCCGGGGACTGCGTTAAAATGGCGATTAATGCCATATTAGATAAGCATGAACAGCCGGATTTAGTAATATCCGGTATAAATCACGGGCCGAATTTGGGCGTGGATATTTTATATTCGGGCACGGTAAGCTGCGCTATGGAAGGCGCTATGCTGGGTGTACCAAGTATAGCCGTTTCTTTGGCAACCATGAGGCAGGAAGCGGAGCATTTTATAACAGCCGCAAAATTTATTTTAAAACTTATACCAAGGCTTGAAAAATTCAATTTTCCTTCAAAAACTATTTTAAACATAAACACACCGGCGCTTGATGAATCTGATATTGCGGGCGTTGAGATAACCAAACTGGGCACTAAAATG
>CAZYYK010000057.1:0-11027 GCA_964651135.1 uncultured Gammaproteobacteria bacterium
AAAGGCTTACTGGCGGGGGCAGATTAAGCACTATCCCCAAAGCGTACAGGATGCAGTTGATGCAGAAATAACAGGGCTTCTGAAAGACGGATGGATATGGTGTACGCCCGACGGCGTTGACGCACAGGTTAAAAAGGAAAATGCCCAGGCTATCGGAAGCGGTATCTACACAGAACAAGAATTACACGACCTGCAGCGATAAAGACTTTAACATTCTTAACTTATTTGTCTGAAAAGCCAATATAAGTTATTATGTTGTCATGTATACGAATGCGAAAATATTAATAACCGATGACGAAAAAATGGTTTTGAAAACCTTGAAAATGCTTTTGGGTATTGAAGGCTTTCAAAATGTTGAATGCTTTGAAAACCCGATTGACGCCTTGAAATACTTGAATTCGCAGCAGGTTGATTTAATTATTTCGGATTTTATCATGCCCCAAATAAACGGTATAGAATTTTTAACCGAAGTGAAGAAAATATGGCCGGATACCACTCAAATTCTTCTAACAGGCTATGCAGACAAAGAAAACGCCATCAAAGCAATAAACGAAGTGGGCATTTATAAATACATTGAAAAACCCTGGGATAACACCAATTTAATTATGAATATTAAAAACGGCATTGAACGTTCGCAATTAAGACAGCAGGTTAAAGACAAAATTAAAGAACTTGAAGAATTAAACCTGTCTTTAGAAAAAACGGTTCAGGAAAGAACTTTGGATTTATCCAAAACAAATTTAAAGTTAAGCACAATAATAAATAACTGCGCTGACGGGATTTTGATTTTTGATGAAAACTATAAAATCAAGCTTGTAAATAAAGCCATGCAGGAAATGTACGGCCTGAGCGAAAAAGATATCTGCCACAAGAACTTTTTTGAGATGGTGATTAATGAAAAAAATCAAAAATTTGAAGAATTTTTACAAGCACGCTCAAGCCTTTATTTAAGGGATTTTTGCCTAATTGACTACAAAAATGAGAAAAAAATTCCTATTGAAATTAATATAGCGCCGGTGTTTGATTCCGATAACAGCTTCTTTATAGCGTCTGTAAGAAACGTTGCGGCACAAAAGGAAAACGAAATTTTAAAAGACGATTTTATAACAACGCTCACCCATGACCTTAGAACGCCTTTGCTTGCCGCCATAAGCGGGTTGGATTTCCTTCTGAAAAGAACTCTTGGCGAATTAACCGAAAAACAAGAAGTTATGCTTGATACTATGAAAAAAAGCAATGAAGATATGCTGGGGCTTGTGAATGCGCTTTTAGAAGTTTATCGCTACGAATCCGGCAAATTGCTTCTTGCAAAAGAACAGTTTTGCCTAAACAGCCTTGTGAAAGATTGCAAAAACACGCTTGCGCCTCTTGTGGATGAAAAATCGTTAAATATTAAATTTGACTTTGAAAATAAGGACGGCGAATTTATAATAAATGCGGACAAACACGAACTTAAGCGGGTTATTTTAAACCTGCTTGGCAATGCAATTAAATTGAGTGAAAAGGGCGCAAAAATTATTGTTGAAACCAAAAAACAGGATAAAAACGTTCTTTTAAGCGTGCGGGATTTTGCCTGCGGTTTAAGCGGGGAAGATTGCAAACAGCTTTTTAAAAGGTTTTCGCAGGGCACATCCAAAAAACGGGCATGTTCCACGGGGCTTGGCTTGTATTTGTCAAGGCAGATAATTGAAGCGCACGGCGGAAGAATTTGGGTTGAAAGCGAACTGGATAAAGGCAGCACTTTCAGTTTTTTATTAAAACATGCAATAACGGAAAATAAGGTGTTAGTATGAAAAAAGATACCGTAAGAATTCTATTGGTTGAAGATCAAATCATGATGCGGCTTGCAACTACAACCGTTATAGAAAGTATCCCGAACTTTGAGCTGGTGGGGCAGGCAAGCGACGGCTTTGAAGGGCTTGAACTTGCAAGAAAACTTGCGCCGGATGTTGTTTTAATGGATATAGGGCTGCCCAAAATTGACGGCATTGAAGCCACCTTAAGAATAAGGGAAATCGGCATTAATTGTAAAATTTTAATGTTGACTTTAAGGGGCGGGCCTGAAGATGTTTTTTCCGCCCTCAAAGCGGGTGCAGACGGATATATTATGAAAGATGCAAGCCCTGAAACGCTTGTGAGTGCAATTGAAGCGGTAAATCAAGGCGCAGCGTGGCTTGACCCTCAAATTGCAAGGCTTGTTTTATCTTCAATAAACGAAGGCATGGCACAAACCAATGCAGGCGGGGACAAAACCAAAAACAAATACGGGCTTACAAAAAGGGAACTTGAGGTTTTGGCGCTTATTGTGGACGGCCTTAGCAATGAAGAGATTTCCGATAAGCTTTTTGTATCGCTTTCAACCACAAAAGCGCATGTCCACAGTATTTTGCAGAAACTTTATTTGAATGACAGAACCCAGGCCGCTGTGCGCGCAATAAAAGAGGGGCTTTTATAGATGCAAAAAAAATTATTGGCTTTTTTGTTGGTAATTTCTTTTTTTGGTATCGGTTTTAGCGCCTGGGGGGCAAACACAACCCAAACAGCGCCTGCAAAAAAATACAAATTTTGGAAAATAAAGAAAAAACAGCCATGGCCTAAAATGGTTGAAACAAAAGAGGAGTGGCTGAATCAAGCTCAGAATATTGATTTGCAGGACAGGGAAAACCCCGCAAAAGACCCGCCTGTGAATAAAAAATTAACCGTTGTTCAGCCGCCTGCGCCTTTTTTGGTTAAATATAACAACCCGCCAGGCAGCCCCGAAGCTGACATAGCTTTAATTAAGAAGGAAAAAATGGCGCGCTCCAAGGGTGTTGCAAATGACGATTTCACAAGAATGGCGTATTCGCAATACAATTTTTATCCTAACTTCAATCAAATTTCGTCTGAAGTTTTTGTAATGCCGCTTGATACATCAAAAACAATAGTGGAAAGAATGACGCGGGCAAACGTTTTGCTTGCGGATAAAAGCTTTACGTTAACGAGTGCTAAATACAATTACAGAAGAAATTTATTTTCGGCTTTAACGGTTTTGGACTGGTCAAAAAACGGCGATGTGCTTTTGGTGAAAGAAAAAATAGGCTCTCTTGAGGGCGGGATTTTCAGAACAAATATCTGCGTTGTTTTTGTTGATGAAAATGTGAAAACTTCCGCCTACAAAAGGTTTGACAATCTTGAAGACACCATAAAAGATTATTGGGCACAAAAACAAGGCATACGCTTAAATTTTTACAGGTGGAACATTAAACCCCTGGGGTGGAACAAGGAAAATGAGGATGAAATAATATCTTTAGCCCATGCCTGGGATAAAAACGGGCAGGAAATTTTTCTGGGCGCCTGGGGTTTAAACTACAAAACAGACGCGGTGCGGCTTATTTCACTTTCTGAAACGAGATATGAAATTGCGATATATGGTAACGTAATAAGTTTTAAGATCAGATAAAAATTCTGCAAAGCTTGTTTTGCGTTTCGTTCGCCTTTGGGCGTCAGGCTGCCTTTCGGAAGGTTCAGCGCTTACAACCTTTCTGGGCTGGTGCACTTGGGGCTTGAGCGGTTGTTGGGGCTGCGGTTGTTGAACTTTTGGCGTTATTTCATCTTGTTTTTGAATAACTTCTTCTTTAATTTCCTGCAGCTTTTGATTAGGTGTTTGAACCCGCATGGTGGCATCTTTACTTAATTTTACGTTTTCTTCAACGGCTACGGCCTTGCCTTTCGAAGCGGACGGCGTAGCTATATCTATCACATAAGGCACATATCTTTCGCCCTTTAAAACCTGCGGATTTTGAATATACAAGGGTTTTATTATAGACCAGTGGCACTGGGTTATTTTGCTTACGGATTTTAGCCTTTTGATTGTAATATCTGCCAAAATTTCGCCCAGCGGGTAATTTTTTTCTTCAAAATTAATTGTTTCAACGCCGTTTGATTGCAAAAAATCGTGCGTGTTCGTATCTGTAATAATTGAAACGCCTTCATTCATTTCTTTTGCGCCTTGAAGCAATTCTTCTCTTGAAATTAAATCAATTGTATTTTTTTTGTAAGGATTATAGTAATAAAACATATCCATTTTGGCATCAAGCGCCACCGCGGATAAATTTTCAGACCCCAAAACCTGGGATAAAATTTCTGAAGAAGACACACCCACAAGCCTCAAATTAAGCTGTTGGGCAATAATGCGCGCAACCGTCAAACAAACGCGAATGCCTGTAAAGCTTCCCGCGCCAATATTAACGCCAATGCCGTCTAAATTTTTAAGCTCAACAACATTATTTTGCATCATGTGGTGAATTTGGCTTACAAGATAAGCACTGTGGTATTTTTTGCCCTCACTTTTAATTTTTTTTGATATGTAAGTGGTGGCTTCGCCCTTATTGTCTTGCAGGGCTAAAGTTATATATGTTTTATCCAGCGATGTATCAAAAACCAACACTTGCATTAGGGGCACTCACATTCTTTTTGCATATTTTCAACAATTCTTGCCATTTTATCGCCAATTCCGTTAAACCTGAACAGTCTTGTGTCCATACCGCTTTTATCCGTATATGAAATTTCAACATCAATCCGTTCGCCCGGCATTCTTTCTTTTGCAAAATTTGCCCATTCAACAAGAGTTAAAATTTTGCCTTTGGAATATTCCGCAAGTTCTTTGTACATTGATTGTGCAGCTTCTCTTTCAAGCCTGTATAAATCAAAATGATAAACGGGGATGTGATTTTCGCCGTAATATTCGTTTAATATAACAAAAGTAGGGCTTGTGACGTTTTGGGCAACCCCCAAAGCCTTGAGTAAAAATTTTGCAAATGTTGTTTTTCCAACCCCAATTTCACCGCAAAGCGTTACAAAAGCACCCTGTTCTTTAACGTAACTTGAAAAAGCCTGCGCTATTTTTTTGGTATTATCAATATCTTTGCATAAAATTTCCATAAACAAATTTTAGCATAAAAACATAAACTATTCAAAAAGCCCTATTTGTTCGTTTGCAATTTTAAAGCCTAAGTGTTTATATGCACCTTTGGTGACTTTGCGCCCTCTTGGCGTTCTTTCTAAAAGCCCGCATTGCATCAAGTAAGGTTCATAAATATCTTCAATTGTGCAAACATCTTCGCCTAAGGCCACAGCCAGAGTTTCAATGCCCACGGGGCCGCCCGAATACTTTTCTATAATTAATTTTAAAAGCTCCCTGTCAGTGTTATCTAAACCAATTTTATCAATATTTAAAACGTCTAGCGCACTTTGGGCTATATCTAAGGTAATTTTGCCGTTATGCTTGACAAGCGCAAAATCGCTTGCCCTTTTTACAAGACGGTTTGCAATCCTTGGCGTAAAGCGCGAACGTTTTGCAATTTCAAGGCACGCATCTTCTTCTATTTCAATGTTTAAAATTTTGGCGCTTCTTTGAATTACCTGCTTCAACTCGTCTGTTGTGTAAAATTCGAGCCTGTGGATTATCCCAAACCTGTCGCGCAGGGGCCCTGAAAGCGCCCCCGCTTTTGTTGTTGCGCCAATAAGCGTAAATTTGGGCACGGGAACGCGCATGGTTTTAACGGTTTGGCTTTTCCCCGTTGTCAAATCAAGGTAAAAATCTTCCATAACAGGATAAAGAATTTCTTCTGCCACCTTGTTAAGCCTGTGGATTTCATCAATAAATAAAATTTCGCCGCCCTTTAAGCCCATTAAAATGCCTATAATATCGCGCGGACGCTCCAGCGACGGAGCTGATGTTATTTTAATATCCACACCCATTTCATTTGCTATAATTGTTGCAAGCGTTGTTTTACCCAAACCGGGCGGACCGTAAAAAAGAAGGTGGTCCATTGGCAATTTTCTTTTTTTGCTTGCTTCAATTGTAATTTTTAAAGTACTTTTTAGGGGTTTTTGCCCGATATACTGTTCAAATGTTTTGGGACGGATGTTTTTTTCATAGCTCATATCAAAATCCTGCTTGTCCGGAACAAGATTTTTCGCTTTTTGTTTCTTTTTTTCTATATATTTGTCGTCATCGTTTGATATAATCATATTTTGCCTATTTCATAAAAAATCTTAAATAAAGATAGCCTGTACTCATACAAATTGCAACAAGGGTAATTGAAGCACCGTATTTAAAAAACTTCATAAAACTTATGTGATACCCTTCTTTATTTGCGGCTTCAACAACAATAACGTTTGCCGCAGCCCCTATAATTGTAAGGTTGCCCCCCAAACATGCGCCCAGTGCAAGTGCCCACCAAATGGGATACGTATAAAGTGTGCCGAATTCTGCCTGCATTTGGCTTATAACAGGCGTTATTGTGATAGTATAGGGAATATTCCCCACAATGCCCGCAGTAGCAGCGCTTACCCAAAGAACCAGCATAGAAGTTAATTTTTGAGAGCCGTGGGTTAACTTAATTAATAAATCCGCTGCAACATCAATGCCGCCGCTTGCCTGGACACCGCCTATAATTATAAAAAGCCCGACAAAGAAAAATATTGTGTTCCATTCCACATGCTCAAGCACTTTTGCGGGGTTTTCAAATATTAATAATATTGCAGCGCCAATCATTGCAATCAAAAACACGGGAATGTGCGTTATATCATGTGTTACAAAACCCAGGACAATAAACGCCAAAACAACGCAGGAACGTATTGCAAGGGGTTTATTTGTGATGGTGTTGGAATTGTCAATATTGCGCACACGCGCCATTTTGCGCTTATTTGCAACAAGCTTTTTTCTGAAAACAAATATAAGTATAAACACGGCCGCAAGGCAAATTAAAACAACAATGCCCGTTAATTCTTTTATAAAATCCATAAAACTCAAGCCTGCGGCAAAACCTATAATAATATTGGGCGGATCACCAATTAAAGTTGCAGTGCCGCCTATGTTTGAGCATAAAATTTCACCTATTAAAAACGGAACAGGGTCGATATCAAGCATTTTGCAAACCGCAAATGTTATCGGCATAACAAGGATAACCGTTGTAACGTTATCCAAAAACGCGCTTATAAATGCCGTAAAAATTGCCAGAACAAAATAAACAGATTTAGGGTGCCCCTTTGTCATTTTAACAAATTCGTTTGCAGCCCAGGTATAAATGCCCGAAGCCGCAGAAATATGCACCACCATCATCATTGCAATAAGCAAAAATATTACGTTAAAATCAATATAATTTGTAAAATACTGTGCAAGGTTATCGCCCGTTTTGGTTGTTGCCAAAAGCCCGAAAAACAGCGTTGCGGCAGCACCTAAAAGCACAACAGTCACTTTTGAAATTTTTTCCCAAACAATAAAAACATAAGTTATTGCTAAAATAACGGTATTTAAGAGCATAGCATTTTCGCTTGCAAAATTATATATGTGCTCCATTTACTCTCCCTGCAAATCTGCTTATTTGTATTATTGCACAAACAACGGGCAATGTGAACTTAATATATCTTAACAAAATTTACCCAGTTGCGCAATTTATTAATACAAAAATTGTTTATTAGTTTAACGGGATCATTAAGGAAGTTTTTACCATTAGAAACACACGAAAGGGAGAGGAGCAAAATGACCTGGGCATCTATATCACTTAGAAGAATGGAGCTAAAAAACAGAATCAACAGGCTGGATTCCCAGTTGATTAATATCAGCCAGCGTTTGCAAACTGTTTCAAACAAAGCTTCGTATAATGAGAGTATAAACAGCTCTTATTATTCATATCATCTAAGTATTGTTAATGCCGATTACCAAAATGCAATCACTATGGCAAGCCAGTCAACAGATGCCACATTGCAAACTTCTGCCATGTATCAGGCACAATTGTCATATTCAAATAATAAAGCTGTCTTGGAAGCATTGAAGCAGGCTTGGTGCGATGCAAAAAGATCAGAAACAGACACAGAAGCGCAAGCACTTGAAGCAGAAAAAGAGCGGCTTCAAACACAGTTAAGGGCGGCCAGTGCAGAATATGACAGCCTTGGCGAAGCACTTGACAGCGACATTCAGAAAGGTGCAATTAAATTAGCATAAAAATATAGGAAATAGGATAGGAAGTCAGGAAAACTTAACCCGCCAAAAGTAAGGCGGAGTTTATTTCGGGAACGCCTCATCAACATTGTTATGTTTACAAAACTTAACATGATAATGTTGATGAGGCAATTTTTTTTGCAATATTTTTTTTATTTAATTGAGAGAAAATATTCTAACCCTTTAGAGATTTTTTATACCTGAAAAAATGCGAGAATACGAGTTACCACCCTTTAAGAGATGAGGAGAAATTATTATGACGTGGGTATCAGTATCGTTAAGAAAAATGGAATTGAAAAACAGAATCAACACTTTGGAAAGCCAGTTGATTGATATCAGCCAAAGAATGCAGACAATTGCAGACGAAAAGGCAAGCGAACAAACAAAACAGGCTTTGCAGAGCAATTTTGAATTAAGCCAGGTTCGCACGAAATATTTAAAAGATATGACAAGTGTATTTACTGCAGATGATAAGGCAGCAACTATACAAGATTCTTTACTGAGTCAATGTTATAATGATGAAGGTCAGCTTGATATAGCCAAGTTCCAAGAAATGTTTGGACTTGATGGCACAGCAGTCGAAGGTCTTACTGAAGAAACAATGGCAGATGACTTATTTACACGATTTTTTACAGGACAAGACGGAGTAGAACTTCTTAAAAATCTTGATGAAACTTCAACAAAATATCTAGCAAATATGCATGTTACATCAAACTATCTTGATGAAAAAATGTCACTTACAGCGCTAAACCAAGCCGAAGCCGATGCTTTAAGAAGCGAAGCAGATTCCGAAACACAAGCGCTTGAAGCTCAGCAGGAACAAATACAAACACAATTAAAAGCAGCAAGAGCAGAATATGACAACCTTGGCGAAGCTCTTGACAAAGATATTCAAACAAGCACTATTAAGCTAGTGTAACAACTCTGAAAGGACAAACCCATGACTTGGGCATCTATATCACTTAGAAAAATGGAATTAAAAAACAGAATAAATTCGCTGGAAAGCCAGCTGATTGATATCAGCCAGCAGATTCAAACAATTGCGAATAAAGGTGCAGCCCGGGAAACACAAGCTTCGCTATGGAGCAACTACAATCTGACTTTAATTAACAACCAATATATGACCAATATGCAGCTTGCACAAAACACAAACTGGAATGCAGTAAGTGCAATCAACAGCTGCACAAGTGCAGAAGACATTCAAAAATATATAGACAAATATAAAGAAGAAACAGGAAACAGCGATTTTACTTTAAATCTAGACACTTATGACACCACAACCGTTGAAGGTCTGGCAGAAGCAAAACAAGCTTTAATCAATGCAATACCTGAAACAGCGCTCTTTGCGGCACACGCCGCTTTAGGCGAAACAAACGGCACGGTATTCGGCGATGTTTCAATAAACTCAAACTACTATTCGGCAAACGCCGCAGCAACAATAAGTTACAACAATCAAAAATTAGCGCTTGACACACAAACACAAGCACAAAGCAACGTGTTAAGAGGCGAAACAGATTCTCAAACACAAGCGCTTGAAGCGCAGCAAGAACAAATACAAACACAATTAAAAGCAGCCAGAGCAGAATATGAAAACCTTGACCAAGCTTTGGACAACGACATCAGCAAAGGCGCTATTAAACTGGTATAGCGCACCACCCCCCCCCCCCAATAACCCTAAAAAAGTATATATCTAAAATTTAACTAACCTGAAAGGATAAAAAAATGACTTGGGTATCAGTATCATTAAGGAAAATGACCCTAAAAGGCAGAATTAACGGTCTTGAAGAAAGATTGATGAACATAAGCCAGCAGATTCAATCAACTCAAGAACAAAGTGCGAATGCGCTTAGAGGCAACAGCTTAGAAAGCCAAGCAAATTCGGCCGCAGCATCAAGTGCCTTTAAGAGTACTCTTTCGGATCTTAAAGAGCAAAAAAACTCAAATACAATAGACAGTTCAACATATCAAGCAAATATATTTGAAGCATACACACAGTGGACAGAAGACAAAAGTTCCGGCAGCATATTTGATGCTCAGGCAGAAATTATAAGAAGCGAAGCTGCCGCAAAAACTTCAGCGCTGGAAATGGAACAAGAAATGCTTGAGGCACAGCTTAAATCCGCCAGATCCGAATATGACGCACTTGGCGAAGCACTCGATAAGGATATCGAACAAAGCACAATCAAGCTTGTATAAGGAAATAATTAAAAATTTCAGGGACAGGGAAGAATATATACAATCCGTATTTAACGATACGGATTTTTTTTATGCTTACAAAATATTTTAGTATATATCTCTTAGATATTTTATATTTACAAAAATTCATATATTGAGTAAAAATTGACAATATTTTTGAAAAAATTTTTTTATTATATATAGACAGACATATTCTACCCTTTTTAATTTACCCCTATCTTATATTAAAAGATGCGTTACAAAACCACAACCACAAGGAGAAATTATGACTTGGGCATCTATATCACTTAGAAAAATGGAACTGAAAAACAGGATAAATTCCCTGGAAAGCCAGCTGATTGATATCAGCCAGCAGATGCAGACAATTGCGAGTGAAAAAGGAAGCGAACAGACAAAAATTTCACTTCAGAAAAATTACAGGGCAAGCATTTTTAACAACCAATATTTAACCAATTTGGGTGCAATTCAAAGAACTGATTTCGGCTTGTCTAATATGAATGCGGAACAAATGGCGGAATACCAACAAAAGTATAATGAAGGCAGGGATGCGGCAGACCAAAGAACATTTGACTGCAATGATTATATGCTGAGCTTAGCAAAAGAAGAGATAATAGGCAATATAAGAAAGCAACACGGGGAAAACAGCTACATGGGCTGCATTGAGCTTGTGCAAAATTCAACAAGTCTTAGCGGCCTGCCCTACAGAGATCATGGAGAGTGGGGAATTGACATCAGCCAGTATACCCAAGGCACTGACGGTTACACTGACGAACAGCTTTCAATGTTGCAGGAAGGCTTTAGGCAAGTATTCCCCATAACCCTTGAAGATAACGGTTACGTGGGTCCT
>CAZYYK010000058.1:0-10958 GCA_964651135.1 uncultured Gammaproteobacteria bacterium
AATGTGAGACACCATAGAAACGTCATGCGGGGCTAAATCCCACATAACACTGCGGTCGTTGGCAAAATAATTTACGTTTAACCTGTCGCTTTGAACGTACTTAATTTTCCCCAAAACTCCGTCTTCCACAAGCATTTTAAGGCGGTTTACGGCAGGATGATATAAAAGCAAATGCCCGACCATTAAAGTCAAACCCTTTTCGTGTGCCAATTTGTTCAGTTTATAGGCTTCATCCGATACCGTTGAAATGGGTTTTTCAACATACACATGCTTGTTTGCACCGAGCGCTTTTACCACAAGCGAAAAGTGAGTGTGGCTTGGGGTTACAATGCAAACCGCTTTAATTTCAGGGTTGTTTATAACTTCATTAAAATCTGATGTAACGTTAACATCGGGATATTGTTGCGCAACCCTTTTAAGATTTTCTAAATCCAGGTCGCAAACAGTGTGAAGGGCTTCAAGGTTATAAAAATTCCTTACGATATTTTTGCCCCAAACGCCGCATCCTATGACAGCCGTAAATTTTTTGTTTTCCATTCCTTTATTTTAGTGAAACCATAAAATTAAGTCAAATAAAGATTATATTAAATTTTTATGTTAGAATGTATGTATGGAGAAGGTATCTAAAGCAAAAATTCAAGGTTTTGAAGTTAATTTATTAAGTTTTCAACAGGCGCTGAATTTTGCCACAAGTATTATTGATAACGGTGAAACCATACAGGTTGTAACCATTAACCCTGAAATGATTATAAAAGCTTCAAAAGATGAAGAACTTGCGCTTGCAATTAAAAACGCGGGGCTTGTTGTGCCTGACGGCGTGGGGGTGAAAATTGCTCTTAAAATTAAAGGCATTAAGCAGGAACAGGTGCGCGGAATATCGTTTGCACACAAAATGCTTGAACGCGCCAACGCGTACGGCTGGAAAGTTGCTTTTTTGGGCGCGAAGCAGGAGGTTTTAGATAAAACAATTGAAAATTTATCGCAGGATTTTGAAAATCTTAACATTGTTTTTAAACAAAACGGATATTTTACAAATGAAGAAGAAGTTATAAATAACATTAAAAAAGCCTCTCCGCAGCTTCTGTTATGCGCTTTGGGCACTCCGAAACAGGAGGTTTTAAACGCAAAATTAAAAGATATTTTGCCCAATTGCGTTTTGATAGGGGTGGGGGGAAGTTTTGATGTTTGGAGCGGATGCACTGAAGGGGCGCCCTTAATTTGGCAAAAAATGGGGCTTGAATGGCTTTATCGCACCATTAAACAGCCAGACAGGCTTAATCGTATATTGCCAACTTTGCCATTATTTCTTTTTCGCGCTATAATAGATAAGTATAAAAAAGAGTAGGAAGATGACTGGGGATTTAAAAAATTTTGCAAAAAGTGTGAGGATTAATATCCTTAAAATGATAAATAAAGCAAGTTCCGGACATCCGGGCGGGGCACTTTCCTGTGTTGAAATTTTAACTGTTTTATACAATGAAATTTTAAATGTTTCCCCTCTTTGGGATAAAGCTTGTGATTTTAACCTGCGTGACAGGTTCATTTTATCTAAAGGGCACGCCAGTGCCGCACTTTATGCGGTTTTGGCGCAAGCGGGCTTTTTTGATGAAAGTTTGCTGCCCACGTTTCGTTCTTTGGGCTCTAAACTTCAAGGTCACCCTTGTTCTTGCATAAACCTTCCCGGAATTGAAGTATCCACGGGCTCTTTAGGCCAGGGGCTTTCAATGGGGGTTGGCATGGCGCTTGGTTTAAGGCTTGATAAAAGCCCTGCAAAAGTTTATGTTCTTTTGGGCGACGGTGAAATGCAGGAGGGAAATGTTTGGGAAGCTTTAATGAATGCCGCCCATCAAAAACTCGGCAATATAGTTATTATAGTTGATAAAAATAATCTTCAGATAGATGGCTGCACACAAGATGTTAAAACAATTGACCCCTTGGATAAAAAGCTTGAAGCGTTTGGCTGGAAAGTTAAAACAGTTGACGGGCACAGCCTTCCATTGCTTAAAGAAGCACTTTTGGAAGCCAAAAAATCAAGCGTGCCTTACGCTGTTATTGCCGAAACCTGCAAGGGCAGGGGCGTTTCGTTTATGGAAAATAATGCTTGCTGGCATGGTAAAGCGCCCACCTGTGAAGAATGCGCATGCGCCATAGAGGAGATTAAAAATGCTTAAAACCAAAATCGAAATTAAATCTCCAAGAAAAGCTTACGGCGAAGCTTTAATTGAATTAGGCCGTAAAAACCCTAATATCGTTGTTTTGGATGCCGATTTATCCTGCTCCACCCAAACTTGCATGTTTGCAAAAGAATTTCCCGAAAGGTTTTTTAACATAGGTATAGCAGAACAAGACCTTATGGGCACAGCCGCAGGGCTTGCCATAGCAGGCAAAATTGCATTTGCAAGCACTTTTGCAATGTTTGCAACAGCAAGATGTTTGGATCAGATTAGAAATTCTGTTTGCTATCAAGGCCTAAATGTTAAAATTGTTGCAACCCATGGCGGAGTTACGGTTGGAGAAGACGGTGCTTCGCACCAGGCTTTGGAAGACGTTGCTTTTATGCGCTCAATTCCAAACATGAGGGTTATTGTGCCCTGTGATTACAATGAAACAAAACAGGTTATAAATTATGCGGCTAAAACCGCAGGCCCTTTTTATATAAGGCTTGCAAGAACAAACCTGAAAACAATATTTAACGAAACATACCGTTTTAACCCTGAGCGTGCCGTTAAAATTAAAGAGGGTTCCGATATAACAATTGCCTCAAACGGCGAAACGCTTAATGAGGTAATAGAATGCGCCAAGCTGCTTGAGGCAAAAGGTATTAATGCCGAAATTTTGCACATTCCCGTTGTGAAGCCATTTTATGCGCTTGAAGATATTATTACCAGTGTTAAGAAAACAAAAAAAGTTGCAGTTGTTGAAAACCATAGTATAATAGGTGGGTTGGGAAGCGCTGTTTGTGAAGCGCTGAGCGAAAATTATCCTGCACCGGTCTTAAGAATAGGCACATGTGATGTTTTCGGGCAAAGCGGGGAGCAAAGGGCGTTAATGAAATATTACGGTCTTACGTCCGATGAAATTTATAATAAAATTAAGGAATTTTTAAATTGATAAAAATTAAAGATTTAATAAAACAGTATAAAAATAATTTTGCTTTATATAATGTAAATTTGCACATAAAGCCCGGAGAATTTGTTTTTATAGTGGGTTCATCGGGGGCAGGCAAATCTACATTAATGAAAATGCTTTACATGGAAGAGCGCCCCACACGCGGAACAGTTATTGTGGGCGGAATTAACACAGCAAATTTAGACCCCAGCAGAATACCAAACCTAAGAAGGTGCATGGGCATTGTGTTTCAAGATTACAAACTTTTGCAAAACCATAATGTGTACGATAATACCGCATACATTTTAAGAACCCAGGGGATTTCATCCCGCGAAATTGAAGCAAGAGTTTATGGCGCGCTTAGGGTTGTGGGGCTTGAAGATAAGGCAAAATCAAGACCGTGTGAATTATCGGGCGGCGAACAGCAAAGGGTAAGCATTGCCCGCGCCATTGTGAACGGCCCGCCGCTTTTAATTGCGGATGAGCCGACAGGAAACCTTGACCCTAAAAACTCAATGGAAATTATGCAAATTTTAGAACAGGTTAACCAAAGGGGTATCACAATTTTGATTTCAACACATGACCAACAAATTGTGGATCATTTCAGAAAAAGGGTAATAACCCTTGAAAACGGTCAAATAATTAAAGATGTTCAGGCAGGTACGTATGAATAAAGGCTCTAAAAGACAACGTATAAAACAAACAATCAAATCCCACATTCCAAAAGACTGGCTTACGGAATTAAGGATTACTTACCGTATAATTATGGAAACAGCAAAAGGTTTGGCGCGCACAGGGCTTATAAATATTGCTATTATTGCAACAATGGCAGCAATTTTGACCATATTCGGAAGTATTTTCAGAACCACACTTTCCGTTTCAAGTATGGTTAAAGAAATGGGCAATGCGCTTGAAATTTCGGCTTACTTAAATAACGGGGCGGATGTGGGTGTTGTTACAAAAGAAATATATGGAATTGACAACGTTGTAAGGGTGAAACTTGTTCCAAGGGAGCAATCGTGGGCTGAACTTAAAAAAGAAATCGAAGTGCCGGATATTAAAAATCCTTTGCCTGACACCTTGCATATAAGAGTTAAAAAAAGAGAGCATATAAATGAAGTTATATATGCCCTTAAAGGTGTGAGCGGAATTAATGACACAAGTTATGCCAAAGATTTGGTGGATAAGTTTCAGATGGTCGATAAGATAAGTACAACCGTGACCATAGTTGTTTTAATTGTGGCTTGCCTTTTGACCATTACGGTTATAAATAATACAATCGAACTTGTCATACAATCAAGAAAAGAGGAAATTGAAATTATGCGCCTTATGGGTGTGAGCAATTGGTATATTAAATTTCCGCTTGTTTTACAAGGGGCAATATACGGTTTTGCGGGCGCTTTGTTTGCTATAATTCCTGTTAATATTGTACAAGCGTATTTGCAAAAAGTGCATGCATTCTTTATGATGCCTGCATACCCTTACGTACAAGGGCTTACGGTTTTTGCAGTTTTGATTCTTGGCGTTGCATTTTCAACCGCAGGAAGCCTTTTAAGTATTAAAAAACACTTGCAGGGGTAAAATGGAGCACGATAATTCGCAATATGAATTTGACCATGTCAAAGAAATACCTAAAATGCCGCCCGTTATGGAGCAAATATTCCAAAGCACCAAAGCACCCAATTCTTCAGAAGGCATTAAACTTATGTCTGAAGCAATTTGCGCGGATTCAAAGCTTCAAGAAACGGTTTTAAGAATTGTAAATTCCCGATATTTCAATATGGGGAAGTTTCAGACTGTTCAAAAAGCCATTTTGGGGGCGGGTTCTATGGAAATTAAGAATGTTGTTATGTCTGTTGTTTTAAAAGAGTTGTTCACCCCAAAAGGCGTGCAGGATTTGTGGGTGCATTCAATAAGGTGCGCTATAGGTTGCAGAATGCTGGCGCAGGAACGGCAAATTCTTAATCCGAATGATGCCTTTTTGATAGGCTTTTTGCACGATATCGGCAAAACTGTTTTATATTTAGGCAATTTTAAAGAATACATGCAGCTTCAGCAAGCGGAACTTTTTGGCAGCAGAGATATTATTGAAATTGAAAATGAAACATTCGCAACAAACCACTGCATAACGGGTGTCAGAATTTTAAGAAAATGGCACATGCCGCCAATGCTTATAGATTGCATCAGATATCACCATACACCGATTATGTCATCCTTGCCCGTAATTTGCGGCATGCTCTATATATGTGATAAATTAAGCCAAAATGAAGCATATAAGCTGGATTTGGAAGAAACGGTTTTAACGCGCCTGGGCATTGCCCTTCCTAATGAAAAATATTTGCGGGAGCAAATTATGGCAAAAAGCGAAATTTATATTGAAAGTGCGGCTTAACCGTATTTTAAAGATTTTAAATACTCATATTCAACGCCCGCTTCAGACAATTCTTCCGCGCTGAGCCCGAAAAGCGCCACCAAACCTTGCGCTTTTTGTATTCTTAGACTGCTTTTTTTTATAAAGCAGCCGTAAACACCCGAAATCGCGTCTTCTCTTGTCATGTAGAGCGACGAATTTGTTTTATGCAAAACTCTCTTTTTCTGCTTGCCCATTCCAATTTTAAGTATGTAATAAAAAGGTACTTTAGTAAACCCTTTATTTAAAAATGTAAAATTTTTTCTTATATTGATACAAAACTTAAAAAACATCCCGAGCAGAATTTTACTTCACCCGGGATGTTTTGTTAAATTTTAAAACTAACCTTTTATTTGGTTCATAACTTCATCTGCAAAGTTTTCGCAGCGTTTTTCAAGGCCTTCGCCCAAAACGTATCTTTCAAACCTTACAATTTCAAGTTTTCCTTCAATCAATTTTTCAATTGTTATATCAGGGTTTTTAACAAAACCTTGTTCCGTTAAACAGCGCTGTGCCATTAATTTGTTAACCCTGCCTTCAACAATTTTTGCTCTGATTTCTTCAGGTTTTTTTGCTAAATCTTCTTTGCCCATTTCAATTCTTGCTTCTTCATCAATAACATCCTGCGGAATTTGTTTTCTTGAAACAAATTCGGGGGCGCATGAGGCTATGTGCAGGCAAATATCTTTTGCAATTGCCGTGTTTTCTTCTTTGTTTGAACCTTCAAGACATTTTGTTTCCAATAAAACACCAATTTTGCCGTTGTGGATGTAAGTGTTTAAGCAGCAGGGTGCTTCGTATCTTACAAAACGTCTGATTGTTATCTTTTCGCCGATTTTTCCGATTTTTTCTTTAATTAAATCCCCCACAACGCGGTCGAAAGGGCATGTTGTTGCCATCAAATCGTCCACATTTTTTGGGTTTTTTGCAGCAATAATTTTTGCCATATCCTGCACAAGTTCTTTAAAATCTGCATTTTTTGCAACAAAATCGGTTTCGCAGTTAACTTCAACCATAGCGCCCGTATTATTTTCGATATACGAATCAATAAGGCCTTCGGCTGCAATTCTGCCCATTTTTTTGTCAGCAGACGCCATACCTTTTTGCCTTAAAAGCTCAATTGCTTTTTCCATATCGCCCTGAACTTCAACAAGTGCTTTTTTGGCGTCCATCATACCGGCGCCTGTTTTATCTCTTAGTTCTTTTACCATCGAGGCTGTAATATCCATAATCTTACTCCTTGTCTGTTTCTTGTGCCGTTTCTTCAACCGCTTTTATGCCGGCATCTTCAGCACTGATTTTTTCTACCTTTTCTTTATTATTGCCTTTGTTTTCTTTTAATTGCTTGCCTTCCAAAATTGCATCTGCCAATTTAGATGCAACAAGTTTAATTGAGCGGATAGCATCATCATTGCCCGGAATTAAGTAGTTAATGCCGTCCGGGTCTGCATTGGTATCCGCCAGGCAAATAACCGGAATACCCAGTTTGTTTGCTTCTTTAATTGCAATATCTTCTTTCTTTTGGTCAACCACAAAAATCATGTCGGGCATACCCTTCATTTCTTTGATACCGCCCAGGGTTTTTGTAAGTTTTGCAAGCTGTCTGTTCAGCTGCACCACTTCTTTTTTAGGCAGTTTTGACGTGTGTCCCGATTCAAGGAAAGCTTCAAGCTCTCTTAATTTGTTAACGCGGCCTCTGATTGTTTCAAAGTTTGTTATCATACCGCCCAGCCAGCGCCTGTTAACCCAGTAAGCGCCTGCCCTTTTAGCTTCTTCTTCAACAACTTCCGTTGCCTGTTTTTTAGTTCCCACAAAAACAATATTTCTGCCGCGGGCTGCAAAGTCCCTCGCAGCTTCACATGCAGTGTCTAAAAAGTCTGATGTTTTTCTTAAATCTAAAATGTAAATACCGTTTTTAGCCCCGAAAATATAGGGCTTCATTTTTGGGTTCCATTTTTGGGTTTGGTGTCCGAAATGCAATCCTGCATCCAATAATTCAACTAATGTTGCAACTGCCATAGCTTTTGTCCTTTCTTTTTTTATAACTCAAAACCCTTGCTTCCCCACCCCTATGACAAGGCTGGTTTTCCAAAACCATACGGGGATTGTGCCCGGGCTCTATAATAGTGTAATATAAAAAGAAAAATTTGCAAGCGCGTTGTTTTATGGTTGTACTTTTTATGAAAATTTGCTAAAATATTAATATAGGATCAATGAAGGGTAGAAGTTATGGAAAAAAGCGATAAAGCAAGGGGGGCACAAGACTCTTATGGTTTAGCTTTTACCTTGGCGGAAGTTTTAATTACTCTGGCTATAATTGGTATCGTGGCAGCGCTCACCATTCCAACTGTCGTAAAAAATTATCAAAAAACAGAAGCCTTAACCAAATTAAAAAAGGCATACAGCGCATTTGCCAATGCCACGAACCTTGCAGTAGCCGAACACGGGCCTATCAGAGGGTGGGAAATAAAAGATTACAACGATGGCGGCACAGGCAAGGGTTCGATTGATTTTGCCAATAAATATTTAGTTCCGTATCTGAAAGTTTCAAATAATTGCGAAAACAAAACGACAGGCTTATGCCAGGCCGAATGGAATTACCTGAACAGAACAGGGCAGGGCTTTCACGATTCAAGATATTCAAGATTTTATTTGAATGACGGCACGCTTATTGTCCTTTTGGCGCGAAATTACATCGATTACGACAACAACCTTTATTACCAGTACGCATACGTTTATATAGATATAAACGGGCAGAAAAAACCCAATATGTTCGGCAAGGATGTGTTTAGATTCATTTACTACATTCATTACGGCCCGCCGAATGATCCCAGCAGCGGGAAGTTCCTGCCTTTTGCATATGACCTGCCGCTGGAAACTTTGATACAGAACGGATATTCATATAGCTGTAACAGGGAAACCAACGGGGACGGGTGTGCCGCGCTTATTATGAAGCAGGGGTGGCAAATGACGGACGATTACCCCTGGTAGATTTCCCACAGGCAAATACCCGCGCTTATTGCAAGGTTTAGGGATTCCACATTTTTGCCCATATCAAGGGTGAAGGTGTAATTTGCGGCCTTTAAAAGCTTGTCGGACAAGCCTTTTGCTTCAGAGCCGAACATTAAAACAAACGGTTTTGAAAAAGGCACATTTTTAATTGAATTGCGCGAATTTACAACAGCTGCAACAAGGGCGTGGCTTTTTAAAAACGCTGAAATATCGCCTGTCTGCAAAATAGGCATTTTAAAAATTGTTCCCGTGCTTGAGCGCAAAACCTTTGGTGCGTAAGGGTCTGTGCAATTCCCATATAAAATTATTCCCTCAATTTCAAACGCGGCGGCTGTTCTTATGATTGTGCCTAAATTGCCGCTATCTTGTATGCTATCCAGAAGCAAAATGCGCTTCATTTTTGTAAAATCTGCCTCTTGTGCGGACGGTTTTTTTGCCACGGCAAGAATTTTTGGCGCGCTTGTTGTTGTGGAAATTTTTTTCATTACTTTTTCATCAACCAAAATTGCCCCTTCGCGAATACTTGTTGAAAAAATATTTTCTATTTTAATGCCGCATTCAACGGCGCCCTCAATAAGTTTTCCGCCCTCTAAAATTATAAGCCCTTGGCAATCGCGCTCTTTTTTATCATGGAGCGCTGTAACGCTTTTTATAAGCGGGTTTTGCAAACTTGTTATTTTATCCATTCCACACCTCAAGCCATTTTAATTCCTGTTTGGTTAAAAGTTTTTTATCAATTAAATTTTCTTCAAAAGGGAATTTTGAAAACGAAACCTTTTTGCCCGTTTTATCTATATAAACAGTGTTTTCAAGCCTTATGCCGAATTCACCTTCCCTGTAAAGCCCCGGTTCCAGCGTAAATACCATATTCGGCTTTAATTTTGCGTGCTTTTTATCTGCAGAAGATATTAAAGGCAAGGCACTGTGCACATTAACACCCACCCCATGACCCAGGGAGTGCGAAAACAAAAAGCCTTCAGGCGCTTTTTTTAAAATTTTGCGTGCCATTTCGTCCAATTCAAAGCCCGACGCGAGGTTTTTGTTATAAACATTCAAAAATGACTTTAAAACAAGCGTATACACCTGTTTTTGTTTTTGCGTGGGGCGGCAGGCACTTATAACACGCGTTATATCCGTTGCAATGCCGCCGTCAAAATATCCTCCGCAATCAAGCAAAATTAAGTCATCGGGCTTTAAAAATTTGTTTTTATCTAAGGCACTGTAGTGAATTGACGCCGTGTTTGCCCCTATTGATAAAATTGTCTTAAAACTCAATGCCTGCGCGCCTTTTTTAAAAATTTCACGCTCCAAAAGCTCTTTTAATTCCAGTTCGCTCATCCCTGTTTTAATTTTGGCTTTGAAATCTTTAAGCGCCAAATCAAGCTTTTCAAAAGAGGTTTTTAAATTTTCAATTTCCTTTGGGGTCTTTACGGCCGCCATTTTTGCAATTGGGTTTTGTTTTAAAATAAGGGGATTTTTTACTTTTTTGAAATCCGCCAAACTCAAACGTTCTTTAAAAACAATGGTTTTTCCTTTGATTTCTTTTAATTCGCCGCCAAAATATTCAATCCCTGTTTTTTTTATTAAAATTTTAAGCCTCGGCGCACTTGAATAAGGCATATCATAGGCGCGAAGCCCTGAAATGTATGCGCCGTCATCCAAATTTGTTATTAAAATGTTGTCGGCATTGTGTTTTGCCATTTTATTTTTCAGCTGCTCAAATTTGGGCTCATAAATCTGATGCGGTTTTTTTGAAATTTTTACTTTACGCCTTGGCACAAAATCCGCAGCAGTAAGGTTTTTGAACTTCTTTTTAATTTTATCAAACATCTGTAAAGTTACAAATTTTTCATCAATTAAAATTTTAGCGTTTTTTGGTAAAATTTTGCCCAAAACATCCAAAAAACTTTCTTTCATTTCAAGCTTGATAACCTTAACGCCGCATTTAGCGCTTTTATCTGCCTGAATGTGATATCTGGGGTCTACAAACAGGAAAATTTCATTGTCGGCGGTTAAAATTCCTTCCCCCGCCGTACCCGAAAACCCTGTTATTTTGTGCAGATGCGAATTTTCACAGTGTTCAAAAGAAAAATCATCGCAATTTTGCAAAATAAGGGCGTAAGCCTTGTTGTTTTTTAAGAGTTTGACTAAATTTTCCTTCATTTTGCCTCAGTTTATAATTTGTACGATTATGCTTCTTGAACGTGCGCGGTTGTCAAAATCCATAAGAACAATTTGCTGCCATGTGCCCAATTCCAAAACCGAATTTATCAAAGGAACGGTCACACTGCTTCCGATTATTGCCGAGCGCACATGCGCGTAGCCGTTGCCGTCATACCATTTTTCGTCATGGTGGTAGGGAATATCCGTGGGCGCAATTTTTTCAAGCGCTTCGTCCTCCAAGCCATTTGCTTTTTGGATAATTAAT
>CAZYYK010000059.1:0-10907 GCA_964651135.1 uncultured Gammaproteobacteria bacterium
ATGTTAAAATATTAAATAACGATAGCTTATGGGAGTAAAAAATGAAAAAAAGCGGTTTTACGCTTGCCGAAGTTCTTATAACCCTTGCAATAATAGGGGTTGTGGCTTCCCTTACAATCCCCACAGTTGTTCGCAATTACCAAAAACAGCAAACCGTGACCCAGCTTAAAAAAGTTTACAACGCGCTTGCAAATACAACAAGCCTTACAATAGCAAATGAGGGGCCTGTATCGGGGTGGGAAGTTGAAGAGAATGGAAGTGCCCAGTTTGCAAACAGATATCTGCTGCCCTATTTAAAGGTTGCAAAGAATTGTGAAAATAAAACAACGCCTGAGTGCTCTTTTAAATATAGTGTTGCAAACGGCGCAAGTTCTTCTTACGGTTCAAACTACACCAGATTTTATTTAAATGATGGTGCCCTAATTGCAATATTGGTGAGGAATTTTCAGAGCGAAGAATTGTTTTATAAATATACGCTTGTTATTGTAGACATAAATGGGCAGAAAAAACCCAATTTGGTAGGGAGAGATATTTTTTATTTCAGACATTATATTCATTATGGAACCGATGATCATCCTGTGAACGGAAAATTTATGCCTTATGGTTACACTTGGAACCGCGGGGATTTGGTTGCAAGAGGCTGCGGTGCGGAACAGAGTTATACTCTGTGTGCTGCGCTTATCATGAAAGACGGCTGGCAGATTGCGGACGATTACCCGTGGTAGTCAAAAATTTCATACACCTTAAAGGTTTCCACTTTTATAATCACATTTTCAAGATAGTTTTTATATCCCCACACATCCGTTGTTCTGTGGCTTTTTTCCCACACAACAATTTTAATTTCATTCTCTTGCCTTAAAAATTCATTCGGCAGATAGAATTTCGTTTGATGTGCATTATGCCTTATATAGCGTCCAATTTTAACACCGTTTAAAAATATTGTGGCGCGCCTGAAGGGCGTGTGTTCCATATCAAGCACAATCGGCGCATAAACTTCAGCACCTAAAAGTTTTTCGGGGATTTTAAAATTTTTGCTAAGCATTGCCAAATACGGCGCCTGCCCTTCTTTATAGGGCCTTTTATCCAAAGAAATTCTGCCCCTTATTTGCCAGTTTATTTTCTGGTCATCATCCGTTTTAAAAGAAATCAGACCCCTCGGTTCGTTCATATCGTTTGAAAAACCGCGGTCAAAACCGAGGTTTTGCACAAGCACGGTAATTTCATTGTTATTTTCACCATCATAAATTTCAGGGTTAACCCCCACTGTTATATGCTCGTCAATTGATTGCATGTTGTCGTATTTGTAGCTGTTGCGGTTTAAAACTTCCCTGCCGTTTAGATAAATTGCAAAAATATGGCGCGCATTTATTGAAAATTCCTTCGGTTTGTTTGAAATTTTTCCTTTATACCACACAAATTCGCTAAAAACGCCTGCTGAAAAAGAGTCCGTAACTTCCCCAATTTCAAGCCAATTGCTGTAATCGTATCCCTTTTCAATTTCAGGAGCGCAAAATGTTACGTCAAAATCGGTCAATTTAAGGTTAAGGGGTTCCGTGAAAGGCTCTAAACACTTATCGCTCAAGCCTTTTTGGGGGTCAAAAAATTTAAGGTTTTTGGCTTCCCTAAGCGCAATTTTGCCGTCCGCATAAACAAAATCTACCCCAAAAACCAAGCCCCCGTTTAATTTCCAGGTTTTATTCAAGGTTTTATAGTTTAAGAACATAATTTTGGTTTCATCAAAATCAAGGGTGGTAAAATCTTCCATATCGCCGTAATAGCTTTTAATTTCACCTGTTTTTGAATTTTTTATGTGGATATAATTTTTCTCATCCCCCACCACAAAAACCCACTGGTTTTTTTCATCCTCAATTTTTGTGAAAATTTCAAGCCCGGATGTTAAAATTTCACAGCCCCTTAATTTTAGGTTTTGCGGCAGAATTTTCATATCAAAACTCTGCACGTTAACCCCGTCTATTTGCGTTTCACAGGTGTTAAAATTCCTTAAAAAAAGCCAGTTGCAGTTGTTTGTTTTATCGTAACGCTTTTTAGCGTAGCATTCGGGCGGTACGTCAAAGCCCAAATCAGCAGGTTCGGTTCGGGTTAAATCAAAACCTTGAAGAAAATAGTTTATTTCTTTTGCCTTTCTGAAATTTTCTTTTATAAGCCCCAATTCGCTTATGGGGGCGGCAAAATCGTAGCTTGTGTAAACTTCATCCGATGACATATCCAAAATGTTTGTGCCGCCTGCCGTCATATAGTGGTTAAACATTGTCACACCTTGCGAAAGCGCTGTTTTTGTCATTATATTGATATGCTGCCAGTTTAAATCTTCGCGTATATAATCATAGCCAAAGCCAAGCCACTTATCATACCAGCCTGCCTGCATTTCCGCTATAAATAAAGGCGCTTGAGGTTTAAATTCGCGCACAATATCTTCCAAATTATCAAGGGTGTCGAAAGCGTAATTGTCTTGTTTCCAGTTGTTTTTGGGGTCAATGTAGGGGTAAATATCGCAGGCGTAAATATCAACAACATCAGCGTAAAGCCCTGATACGTAAGCGTCGTTGTGGAAAATTGGTGCTTTAATACCGCCCGCGCGCGCAAGGGCGTAAAGTTCTTTCAGGTAATCTTCTTCGCAGCCGTTTGTTGAATATTCGTTTTCAATTTGAAAGGCTATAACAATATCGGAAAATTTGTTTATAATCGGTAAAACGTGTGCGTACCAATCTTTTAGCGCTTCCATATACTTTGGCGAATAAACATAATCGCCGTTTTTACGATTCCTGGGGACTACATCCTTATCTTTTAAAAGCCAAAAAGGCAGGCCGCCCGCTGAAATTTCAGCATTAATAAAGGGGCCCGGGCGCACAATCACATAAAGCCCCAGTTTGCGCGCAATTTGAAAAAGTTTTTCAATGTCTTTATAGCCTTCAAAATCCCAGTGGTCTTTTTTTGCGGTGTGGAAATTCCAGCACATGTAAATATCAACACAGTTATAGCCCCCTGCTTTCATTTTAGACAACCTGTCATGCCAGGCATTTTCGCCTATAACTCTGAAATAATGAATTGAGCCGCTTTTTATAAATTCCCTTTTACCGTTAATTAAAAGAGAATATTTATCCCACACAATTTCCATAAGATTATTTTAAATGTTGTTTCAAAAAAGGTCAAGATTGTAACCATTCGGGTTTACCAGGGGTAATCATCTCTCATTTCCCACCCGTCACGCGCAATTTTTGAGGCACAGCAAACGCCGCTGCCGGTTTTTGAACAGTTACTGTTTATGGAATCAATAGTGCTTGCATAGCATTCCAACAGAATTCCCTTATTTGTTCTTCTGAAAACAAAAACATCTCTTCCAAGCCTGTTGGGTTGTTTTTCCACATTCAAATCAATACGCACAAATGTTTCTGAAGCACCGCTGCCGCCCGCTGTTCTCATATTAACAAAAATGCCGTCCGTGGTTATGAATGAAACACCGACATTGGGATTAACCACACCTTCATTATAAGTTGCACCTGTTATCTGTTTCCATGGTGTATTTGTTTGATAATTACATTCTTGGTATGTATTGCAAACCTTTAAAATTTTCATATAAGGTTTGATGTAGTTTTTAAAATATTCAGAAGGCCCCGCCGTAAAAGCATCGTCCCAGCTTTCATAAGAACCGTTTTGTGCCTGAGAATTGTTATATGCCTGATTTAGAGTTGAATAAGCTTTTTTAAGTTTCACAACAGTTTGCTGTTTTTGGTAATTGCGAACAACCGTGGGGATTGTAAGAGCCGCCACAACCCCTATTATTGCAAGGGTTATCAAAACTTCGGCTAACGTAAATGCTTTTCCAATATACTTCATAAATCTTATCCTATTAAAATTATTTTATCAGTTTATCGGTTTTTTGTCAATTTCTTAATTACAATACGATAAGCCCCGGAAATTATTGTCACCGTAAGCTATATAGGCGCAATTGAGCGTGCCCAAACAAAGATATACCCTTACAACTGCAGAGGCGTTTAAAGTAAACCGGCTTGAATTGCTTAGCTTTTAGCGTTTTGAATGCGCTTTAATATATTTTTGCGCACACTCAAACATGGCATCAAACAAACCTTCGTTTTGTGCAAGGTTAAAGCCGCCTGTTTCAAGATATTCGCCCAGCCTGTCTTTCCAAAGCTCATAAACTGCTTCTTTACTTAACTCAAGCGGGGATAAAATATTTTCAAGTTCAAAATAATCAACAGGAATTGGCTTTGCACCGCGCAGCATATCAACAAGCGAAAGCCTTTTTTTGCGTTCAAAACCCTTCAAAAAGTCAACAGTTTTAATGCCTAAATCTTCTAAACGGCCCTTAATTTTTTTAAGATTTTTGGTGAGCGGGGTGGGTTCTTCCTGAATTATATACTCTTCAAAATCTTCGGGCAAAATATCCATAACTACGGCAATGCGCTCTAAAGTTGTGCCCCTACTTGAAAACGGAATTGTTTCATCTATAAGATTGTAAACATAAGAAAGCGTAACGCCTATCATTTGCGCAAAATCCTTCTTGTGAAGTTGGTTTTTTGCCAAAAAATCTGCAACTTTTGCCGAACTTTTTTCGTGTATAATAGGTTTGCTTTTTGTTGACATTTTTTACCTCATGTTATAATAGTTATAAATAACCTTTATTTTGTTTTTTTAAATTACCAATGGTGCTAATTGAGAAGATGATTTTAAAGTGTATTAAAATTGAAATGAAAATGTGGGATAAGATATGAAAGCAATTATCGGCCTTGGCAACCCCGACCTAAAGTATAAAAACACGCGTCACAATGTCGGTTTTATGGTGACAGACAGGCTTTTGGCCCGTAAGAATTTAAAGCTTTCAGATAAATTCAGCGGTTTTTTTGCAAAATCAGAAGATACACTTTTTCTTCTGCCCCTAACTTATATGAATTTATCGGGGCGTGCGGTTATTGAACTTATGAACTTTTACAAGTTAACCCCGCACGATATTGTTGTTATTTTTGATGATGCTTCCCTGCCTTTGGGCACTTTGCGCTTTAGGGCGGGCGGTTCTGACGGCGGACACAAAGGCGTTAAATCAATTATAGATACAATAGGGACACCGGATTTTGCAAGGCTGAAGGTAGGAATTGGGGAGCCGCCCCCGAATGTGCCCCTTGAAAATTATGTTTTGGGCAATTTTACAAAAGAAGAAACGGCGGTTTTAGATAAAACCCTTGAAATTGCAGCAGATGCTATTGAAGCTTATTTGCAAAATACCGATATTGTAACGCTTCAGAGCAGTTATAATAAAAATCACATTTAAAATAACAATAATTTGCCAAGACTGCAAAAAATGATTATAATTTAAATATGAAGAAGATTTTTTCTTTACTTTTAATACTCTCATTTCTATGCCTGCCTTCTTACGCGTTTTTCAAGAAGAAAAAGCAATCCGTTGAAGGCAAGGGTTATATGGGCACTTTGCCGGAAATTTCAAGGTATTTTGAATATAAAACTAAGGATGCAAAATCGCCCCCCGATGCTTCAATTTATATTGATGAAATCGACAAAATTGATTTTATGCAAGGCCCGATGGAAGATTCGGTTTTTTTGGATGTTATCATAAAAAAAGAAAACCCTTCAAAATATATTGACGATATTGTGGATATTATCCCTGTTTTAACTGCTTTTCGCACATCTATTGCCAAGGGCGACAGCATACAGAATTTTAACGCAAATGTAAACACGCTTGATTTATACGTAAAAAAACTTGAAAAAGATTATGCCAACAACACAGAAAGTTACAACCCCAGCTATAATATGCTTCAGGAAGTGTCTTATCGGGCAAAGCTTTTGGGCAATTTAAAATACGAGGCTAATTACTGGGCAAAATACCAACCTGTGGCAAAGCCCGAATATCAGCCTCAATATTTGAAAACTCAAGGTGATGCGCTTTTGAAGCAAATAGATAAAACAATTTTTGTGCTCAAAACAGAAGCAGACAAAGCCCAGAATAAAAATTAATTTATTTTAAATACCCGAGCATTTTTTGTACATCTTCGTTTTTGCGCAATTTTTTAATTGCTTCACCTTCAATTTGCCTTATTCTTTCTTTTGAAAAGCTCATCATCCTGCCTATTTCTTCAAGCGTTTTTGGCTTTTTCTGATTTATGCCGAAACGATGAATTAAAATAAAGCGCTCTCTTTCATTGAGGCTTTTTAAAGCCTTTTCCACTTCTTCAACCAGAAATTTATCCGCAGCCTTGCTTTCAGGCAGTTTATTAGGGTCATCCGAAATGTAATCTTCCAGGCACAAATCATCCGCCACGGGCGTGTCTAAGCTTACGGGCTCTTTTATCATAGCTTTTTTAATTGCAGTAATTTTCCTTTCAGACATTTCAAGAAAATCCGCAATTTCTTTATCCGTAGGTTCTTTGCCTAATTCCATCCCCAGCTGCAAATAAGCCTTTCTGTAAAGCCTTATTTTGTCGCACATATGAACAGGAATGCGAATTGTGCGCGAATTATTCGCAATTGCGCGGATTATGGTTTGTTTTATCCACCAGGTTGCATAAGTTGAAAATTTGAACCCTCTTGTGTAATCAAACCTCTGTGCTGCCTTCATCAAGCCGATTGAACCTTCCTGCACCAAATCCAAAAAAGCAATTCCCTGCCCGGAATATTTTTTCGCAATGCTTACAACAAGCCTCAAATTTGCCTGTGCAAGCTTTTTTTGCGCTTCTAAAGATTTACAGCCGCCGTCTTTAATTGTTTTACCTATCCTTAATTCCTTTTCTTTTGAAAGAAGCTTAATTCTGCCCACTTTTTTAAGATACGTCTGCAGCGTTTCATCCTGATTCGGGGGTGAATTAAAAATCTTCACCTCATCTTGCGGCTCGTCATCTTCCAGCAGCAAGAGATTATTCTGTGTGTATGTCATCCTTACCTCTAACTCTTCTATTGTGTCAATTTATGTTAAATTTGACGCGGCTAATTTTTTATTGTTCCTGCCGATAACAAATTTTTTAAATATATTTAAAAAGCGTTTTTGTACTATAATTGTTACACGTGCAAAATATAAAGGATTATTAAAATGTCAGATGAAACAAGAGTAAGGATAGCCCCTTCACCAAGCGGAAATTTACATATAGGAACGGCAAGAACGGCTCTTTTTAATTTTTTATTTGCCAAAAAAACAGGCGGCAAATTTATTTTAAGAATTGAAGACACCGACCTTGAGCGCTCGGACAATGAATATATAAAAAATATTTTTGAAAGCTTAAAGGCTTTGGGTTTAAGGTGGGATGAAGGCCCTGATATCGGGGGCGCTTTTGGGCCTTATACGCAAAGCGAAAGGTTTGAAATTTATCCTAAATACGCGCAAATGCTTTTAGATAAAGGGTTTGCCTATGAATGTTTTTGCACGCCCGAGGAGCTTGAAAAGGAAAAAGAAGACGCTGCTTTAAACAAACAGGCTTATGTTTATTCAAAAAAGTGTGAAAATTTAACAAGGGCTGAAAAAGAAGCACTGATTACCGATTGCAAAAAACCCGCCATTCGTTTTTCAGTGTCAAGTGTGCAAAAAGCTTTTCACAGCGGCAATAATCTTTCTTTTGATGATATGGTTAAAGGCACGCTTAATCAAGATACAAACCTTATAGGCGATTTTGTTATTATGAAATCAAACGGCACTCCCACATATAATTTTGCGGTTATTGTTGATGATATGTTAATGAAAATATCACATGTTATAAGGGGTGAAGATCACATTTCAAACACATTTAAACAAATTTTGTTATATGAAGCGCTTGGGGCTAAAGTGCCGCAATTCGGGCATTTGGGGATGATTTTAGCACCCGATAGAAGCAAACTATCCAAACGCCACGGCGCAACTGCGGTTAGCGATTTTGTAAAACAGGGCTATTTAACGCAAGCCCTGGTTAATTTTGTAGCACTTTTGGGCTGGGCGCCGAGTGACAATGAAGAAATTAAAACAGTTGATGAAATTGCCGCCGATTTTGATATTACAAAAATTTCTTCTTCAAATTCAATTTTTGAATATGATAAATTAAATTGGATGAACGGCCAGTATATTAAAAAAATGCCACTGGATGAACTTTATGACCATATTATGCCGTATTTAGCGCAATATGACACTGCGCGCTACACAAAAGCGCAAATGCTTCGCCTGATTGAAGTTACACGCGAACCCCTGACGGTTTTATCTGAAATTACGCATGATGCAAGCTTTTTCTTTGAAGATGAAATAAGTTTGGCGGAGGTTGAAGATGTTATAAATTCTGAGAGTGCTAAAACTGTTCTGCCGTATGTGTTTGAAGATTTAAAAAACTGGGATTTTACATCCGAAGACAAACTGCACGAAAAATTGGGTGAAATTCGCGAATATTTTAAAGCAAACCATGCAATTAAAGCCAAAGATACAATGTGGGCAATTCGCGCGGCATTAACAGGCCGCACACGTGGTGCCGATATTTGTGCCGTAATTTCGCTTTTGGGCAAAGACACGGTTGAAAAACGTATTAAAAAGGCAATCGGGGCTTACCACGGGTAATCATCTTTAATCGCCCAACCGTCTTTTAAAATAAGTGCTGCGCATAAAGTGCCGCTCTTTTCCCTGCTGCAGCTTCCTCCCGAATCACCTGTTTTGCCTGCTAAATAATCTCTTGAATAATTATAACCGTAAGGAAGAAATTTTCCGGTATAATTGCTTGTTTGCGTGCCATGGAATATATAATATTTAAAGAAAAACAAATCCTTGCCGAATTTATTAGGTTTTTTCTGACCGTTTATGTCTATGTACATATAAGCTTGTTTATAGGTACGTTCGTCTGCTCTTAAACCATTTTCTATTCTTAGTGTAATAAATGTCCCGTCATTTAAATAAAAACGGGCATATCTGTTGTTAAAAGAACGCTTTGTATCATCGTTAAGATTAGAATAATTAAAAGCGCAATCACTTGTAGTCTTATTTTCGCAATTTTTGGATACTTTTAAATAAGGAATTAAGTATGTATTTGCAAAATCAACAGCTGCCTGCCCCGTAAAATCTGTACCGACTTCCCACCCTGTAACAGGCCCATGCTCTGCTATTGCAAGGTTTGTGGTATTTGCTATTGATGAATAAACTTTTTTAAGCTGCGTAATCATTTGTGTTTTTTGATAATTTCTGACAACCGTAGGCACTGTTAAAGCGGCAACAACACCAATAATTGCAAGTGTTATCAAAACTTCCGCCAAGGTAAAGCCGTGCTTTTTTCGTAACATTTTGAAACCTTTTTCCTTATTTTCACACTTATATACTTAATTATACACACATATTCCATTTTTGTCAACAATGGTGGATGATTAATAAAAGAATACACGCATATTTCGCCTTTGTCAACAATGGCGGATGGCTGCAAAAGAGGTGAATATGTCCGTTAAAGAAGAAGTTAAAATGCTTCTTGCAAAAGAAGGAATGACAATGACGCGCCTGGCGCAGGAAATTACCCAAAGAACAGGCCAAAAGTGGACCATGAAAACAATTTCCGATAAATTGGCGCGCAAAACAATGAAATATGAGGAATTTAGGCTCATATTAGAAATTTTGGGCTACAACATAAAATACGAAAAATTTAAATAATGGTCTGCCTGATGGCTTCTTTTGTGATTTGGACAACTTCGTCGTACTTTTTGTCTTTATAAAGTGTGCGTCCCAGCGCCACGGCACTTGCGCCGTATTTTAAATAGTCTTTTATATCGGAAACCTGCACAGAACCGCTTGGCACAACGTTTAAGAATTTCATCGGGCGCAGGAGGTCTTCTATATAGGTTGTTCCGCCCAAATCTTTAATGGGGTAAATTTTAATCAAAGGCGTGCGCACTTTCCAGGCGCTGTACGCTTCATTTGCCGTTGTTGCTGTTAAAATCAGCGGAATTTTATGCCAGGACGAAAATTTTGCAAGTCCCATTTGTAAAATCGGCGAAACCAAAAGCTTTGCGCCCGCGCTGATTGCTTTTTCCGCCTGCATGGCTGTTATTATCCCGCCCGCTGCAACGATGATTCCTTTTTTTGTCGCCTCTTTAATCACTTCATAATTCGGGTTCATTTCAACCACTTTAATACCGGCCTGGGCATAAGCCGTTGCAATTTCAATTGTGCGCGCCGGGTCGTCTTCTCTTACCACGCCGTAAATTCTGCTTTTTATAATTTCTTTAATTACATTTGCCATATTCGACTACTTCCTTTTTAACAATTAAAGCGGTATTTTTCAATTTTAAAGGCTCTATAAGTTTTTTTGTCTGCTCGTCTTTTATTGTTAAATATATTTTTTTACCAGGGCTTTTTAAGAGAATATGCGTTGAATATGAAACCGCAAATTTTGCAGCATCAATTAAGTTTAGGTGGCATAAATCTAAGCAAATCGCATCTTCCCGCCTTTTTGCAGGGTTAGCAAAATTTATGCTTTTGAAATTGATTTTTTTGTTTCTCATAAATATACCGATATATTAAAATTTCGGCAGTTTTTATAAAAATTTAAAGTTTTTTTTAAAATTTAAGCTGTTTAGTGTATAATAATTTTAAGTACAAAGGGAAAAAACTATGTTGGCAAGCAGTATTTCAAACAGTGAATTAATAAAAAGTGCGCAAGAGGTTTTTGAAATTGAGGCTGATGCAATTTTAAGAACAAAAAAATTTATCAATGAGGATTTTGTTAAAGCAATTGAGCTTTTATATTCCTGCAAAGGCAAAATTGTTGTAACGGGAATGGGAAAATCAGGGCTTATTGGGCGAAAAATTGCTGCCACCCTATCTTCAACCGGCACCCCCGCAATTTTTCTTCACCCCGCGGAAAGCACACACGGCGATAGCGGCATTATAACCCGCCAGGAATTCATCGTCCAGCAGACCCGCCTGGTTGGGA
>CAZYYK010000060.1:0-10670 GCA_964651135.1 uncultured Gammaproteobacteria bacterium
TTTTAACGATAACGTTAATGAATTCAGAAATAAATTTATGGGCTATTTTTCTGTCATAAACGATTGCCAGACCACTTGTTTCGACAGAAGCAATTATAAAACGTACCATAAAAGCGAAACGTCCAGAACTTATTTTTTTGCAAGGTCATTTATTACAAAAGACGGTATGTACTATAATTTTTATAAGGGCGGTTCGCAAAATATATACATAACGGTGGATATTAACGGGTTTAAAAAAGGGCCTAATTTGTGGGGGCATGATGTTTTTACTTTTTATGTGCCCGCCAATCAAACATTAAGACCCTGCGGCCCAAGCAAACCCACAAATGAAGCTGTTTGCGATAAAAACAGTGTCAGCCAATACAACGGGCTTGGGTGTGCGGAATATGCCTTATCTGATAAAAATTATTTTAAAAATTTGCCCTAAAAAAGGCAGGGATGTTAAAAATGTCATTTAAAACTGCTACAATTTGTTAAGAAATTGCCCCTTTCAAAGCCAAAGTATATAATGTAAATTGGAGTAATTGTACATACTTAAAGGGGAAATGAGCAGTATTGTAAAAGAAATGACACAAGAAGAAAAAGACAGTTTATATTCTTTATTTAACTGGTTTGATGAACAAATCGGCGCTAAAGTTTGCGATGCGTGCTGCAATTTTTGGGAAAACAAACTGGATATTTGCCTGTATTCCATAACAAAAAGTGCTGCTGTCAAAGACGATTTTATTTCAAAAAACGAATCTTATTACACGCACAAAGTCCAGATGGAATCAAGGCAAAACACGGTTTTTCGCCTAAGTTCGGGGTTTGTAAGAACTTTTTTGCACCTTTATCTGGGTTCATCCTCGCCCCAGTTTAATTTGTTTGAATTAAGCGAGCTTGAAGTTAAAATTTTAAACGCATTTATAGATTATCTTTATAAAAACATAAGCAAAGATTTTGTTCCTTACAAAAATGTACCAAAAAACATTCAAATAGATAAAGGTAACTATAACCTTACTTTTTTGGTAAGGAAAAAAGGGTCTAAAAGTTCAAAAATTATAATTTCTATACCAAGAAACGCGCTAATACCAAAAGGAATTGTTAAAACAACAAACTTTTTACCTGAATCTTTTGATAAAATACCGCTTTATGTTGATTTAAGAGCAGGCAGCACAAAAATAAGGCTGAGCGACCTTAACAGCCTTATCCAAGGCGATATTGTGCTTCTTGAAGAAAGCAACATACACAAAATAACCGTCAAAAATGAAGGATTTGAGGTTGATTTTAAAATAAGTCCGGATCCTGGCCTTATTATGGAGCTGGATGGGAATGAACACGATATTGCAGGAGGAAATATGAGCAGAAACGTTTGGGACGATATACAAATTGAAGTTAACGCCGAATTTAAAAAAGTGAAAATGACTTTGGGCGAATTAAAGCAAATAACAAAAGGCATGGTTATAGATTTGGGCGACATTTTCAACAACAAAATTTTTATGGTTGTGGAAGATAAAATTGTTGCAAAAGGCGAACTTGTCATTATAAATGATAAATACGGGGTTAAAATTGACGAGGTAATTTCTGAAAATAACCCCGCAACACCTACGCCCATAAAACCAAGCGGAATAAAACAAAAAATTGAACAGCAGATAAAAGCCGCACACCAGACGCCAAAACCCCCGCCAAAAACAGCGCCCGAGGGTGAAGAAGAAAATTTCGACTATTCTGATTTTGAAGACAAAGAAGGGAAATAAAAGAAAAAAATGAACGGCCTTTTAGTATTTACGGTATATACCTTTGCAATGATAGGTTTGGCGCTTGTTGCATTTTTGGTTTGGAAAAAAACAACCACGCTTAACGCCGGGAATTTGGGCGGAAACATTAAGGTTGAAGACAGTTTGAATTTGTCGCCCAGAAAATCGCTTATGGTTGTGAGGGTTAAAAACGAAAGGTTTTTGCTGGCATCAGACCTTGAAAACACAACGTTTTTGGCAAAATTGGAAAATGACGAAGTTCCGAATTTCCAAAAATACCAAAAAATTGAAACAGAGCAAGAGGCAAAAAATTCTCTAAATTTGCAAAAAATAAAGACTGTAAACGTTTTAAAAGAATTGACCAAAAAGATGGATATAGGGGGCTAAATGGACGTTTTAATTAAGGATATGAACCCCATAATACAGCTTTTGATTGTAATGAGCGCGTTTTCGCTTCTGCCCTTTATCTTCACCTGTATGACGTCTTTTTTGCGCTTCAGCATTGTTTTTGCGCTTCTAAAAACAGCCCTGGGCACACAGCAAGTGCCTCCCTCAATTGTTTTGGTTGGGCTTGCAATGGTTTTAACGCTTTACACCATGTCACCCGTTTTTGAAGCAATGTATAAGGCAGGCGAAGCACCCTACAAGCAAAACGGTGATATAGTGCTGGCTTTGCAAAAAGGGTCTGAGCCTTTAAAAGAATTTATGATGAAACAAACGCGCCAGGAAGATTTGGTGTTTTTCCTTGAAAAAACAAGAACAACGCTGCCCGAAAACCCGGAACAGATAAGTATTTGGGAAGTAGCGCCCGCGTTTATCATAAGCGAATTAAAAACAGCTTTTGAAATAGGGTTTATAATTTTTATACCGTTCATCGTGCTTGATATTGTGGTTGCAAACATACTTTTGGCTTTGGGGATGTTTATGTTATCGCCCACAATTATTTCACTGCCTTTCAAATTGCTGATATTTATTGCCGTCGACGGCTGGAGTTTAATTGTTAAAGGGCTTGTGGGGAGTTTTAACTGATGGAAATTTTAATGGAATACCTTGCAAAAGGCTTTATAACAATGCTTATGATATCTCTGCCCTGCGTTTTAATGGCAGCGGGTGTGGGGCTTGTTGTGGGTATTTTGCAGGCGGTAACCCAGGTTCAGGAACAAACAATAGCCGCAGCGCCAAAAATTTTACTTGTGTTTTTGACGGTTGTTGTCTTAGGTGCCTGGTATGTAAGGCTTTTAACGGATTATTTCAGAGAAGGCACAAATTTAGCCTTTGAAATTGTGCCTAAAAACGAAACCTATGTTCTGCCCACGGACTACTACAAACACACAAAACCTTTTATGGGTGAAATGCAAGATGGTTTCAGACAAAAATCAACCATAGATGAAGTTATGAAAAACCCGGGCAAAATTCCATGGTCGCAAAATACCGAAAAACCGGGCTACACGCGCTCTGAAAAAGGCGCTAACCCTGCACCAAACTTGATTGAGCGAAACAAAATAATGGGAAGATAATTAATGGAAAATTTTTCAGTACAGTTTGCAAAAATTTTTCCCGAAATAAGCAACGCGCTAAACGGCGGGTTGATGGTTTTTGCAAGAATGCTGGGGCTTTTTATGCTCGCACCCGCTTTTGCAAGAAAAGAAGTGCCTTCCATGATAAGAATTTCTTTTGCAATTATTTTGACCGTTATAACAACAATGATGCTTCACCCCGCCCCCGCAGGCGCGCAAACGCCTATAATACTTTGCTTGTGCCTTAACTTTTTATTCGGGCTTTTGATAGGTTTTGTTGCAAACTGCATTCTGGCCGCTGTTATTGCGGGCGGCGATATGATTAATATGCAAATGGGGCTTTCGTCTTCAACGGTTTTAGACCCTTCCACAAAACAGCAAAATTCGCTTATGGGAAATTATTTTGCATTTTTGGGAATTATTATTTTTATTTCAGCCGGCGGCGTTTATTGGATTTTTAATGCGTTTTTAAGAAGCTTCGAAATTTTTCCCATATACAGCACAAGTTTTGACCTCACACGCGTTGTAAACTTTGAATACATAAGCATGCTGACATCCAATGTGCTTTTTATGGGCATGCAAATAGCGGCTCCGGTGCTTTTAGCCACTTTGGGGCAGGATATTATTCTGGGTATTATTTCAAAAACAGCCCCGCAGGTGAACGTTTTTCAGCTAAGCTTTCTTTTTAAACCCTGCCTTGGCGCAGCTGTTATGATTTGGATTTTGCCCATGGTGGTAAACGCCATTAACGACTATCTAATTACTTATGCCAACATATTTTAAATTTAACGCTTTTAGGTAATGAAATGCGGCGGATAATTTTTTATGATTGACGTATGAAAGAAAATATCTTAAACGCCCAAGGCAGCCCCCAGCATGAGCGCCAAAAACTTGCCCAACAGTACCTTTCACGTTATGTGAAAGAGCTCCAGCTGCACTTTACGCTGTCTGATAAAGAGCTTAAAAAAGTTATTTTGAAAGCAGGCTCTTTAATTAAAACAGAAAATTCTGTTAATAATCTCTTGAATATGCTAAAATTGTCTTGTAAGAAATTTAAAAGAAAAGGGCAATTTTATGATTTTAAAGACCTATGAAATCGGGGGCGATTTTAAAACAAACAATTATCTTTTAGTTGATGAAACATCGCGCGAAGCCGTTTTAATTGACTGTACCGGAGAGTTTGAACGTATAAACAAAGATATAGAGGGTTTAGGGGCGAATTTAAAATATATTCTTTTAACCCACGCGCATTTTGACCATATTACGGGCTGCTACGAATTTCTTAAAAATACAGACGCCAAACTTTTGATGAGCAAAAATGACACCTACCTTTTAAATAACATTAAAACGCAGTGTATAATGTTTGGCATTCCTGTTTTTGAAAAGCCTGAAGTTGCGCAGTTTATTGATGAAAAAACGGATTTGAAAATCGGAGAGCATAAAATTAAAATCCTTGAAACAAAAGGGCACAGCAAGGGCGGGCTTTCTTTCATAATTGATAATATGCTCTTTCCGGGTGACACTTTGTTTTACGAAGAAATAGGGCGCTGCGATTTGCCCGGCGGAAGTTTTGATGAAATTAAAGAAAGTATCACAAAAAAGCTTTTTGTGCTGCCGCCTTTAATGAAGGTATATCCGGGTCATGGGCTTGCAACCACAATTGAACATGAAATAGAATTTAACTGCTATTTCGGGAAAAATTCAAGGTTTTTGTAGGGCTATAAAAGGAATTGCGGCTATAAAATAAGCGCTAAAATCATTAACAAAAGTGTACCAACCTGCACGCCTGTTGATGTGTATTTCTGGAATTTGTTGCTGTCATAATATTTTGCTGTTTTTGAAGCACTTGATGCTGCCTGTATTCTTTGAATTCTAACTGCGTTATCGTCCGAGGCAAAATCTCTTTGAAAAATTTTGCGCTCCAGGCGGTTAAGGCGCACGCTTAAAGGGTCTTGGTCATAAGTTTTTCGAAAAATCGAATTTTCAAGCCCTGACAACTGCAAATAAATATCCTGACTGTCGTAAGTGTACATATGGTTCGGGTAAGGTGCCTGCTCCCGGGGCGTGTACGGCAGATATGTTGAATTAATGCTTGCAGAAAGCCTTTCCATACGCTGGTTCAAGTCACCCGCTTGTTTTGCGGAAAAAACTTTTTCTTCCAAACGGTCAAGGCGCTTGTAGACACCTTCTTCGGAATAGGCTTTGCCCAAAACCTGTATTTCAATCTTGTCTATGGCAGGATATGAAACACCTTCGGGTATTTTATCATCCATTTCTTTTGCAACGGCTAAATCTTCTTCAGGCGCGCCCGTGATACCCAAAGTTTGGTTTATTTTGTTAATGCGATCCTGCACGGCACCTTTTGGAGAAGCATTGCCGTAAATATCCTTTTCAATCCTATCAAGCCTTTTGGCTTCGGTTTCATTTTTATATTCAAAACCCCAAAGGTTTTTTTCGATTTTGCCCAGTTGAATGGAAGCAGGCTCAAGCGCAAAAGATATACCGGCCGTAAACAAAAAAATTATTATAAGAAATATTTTCAAAATTTGCTTCATAACTTACATTATATCCAAACGTTTTTAAACTTACTTGCCTGAAAGCACTAACTTTTAAAAACATAATAGCACAAAAAGGCAAAAAAGAAATTTTATTTAATCTTTTGTCTAATATCTCTTTCAATTTCTTTTTTCTTGATAGTTTCCCTTTTATCATGCAGCTTTTTGCCCTTTGCAAGGGCTATTTCAAGCTTTGCCCAGCCGCAGCATAAAAAAAGTTCAACGGGAATTATTGCAAAATTTTCCTGCTTCACTTTGCCCGATATTTTCAGAATTTCTTTTTTATTCAAAAGCAGTTTGCGCACGCGCTCGGGTTCGTGGTTAAAGCGGTTGCCCTTGGTATAAGGGCTTATGTGGCAATTATAGAGAAAAACTTCTCCTTTTTCTATTTTGGCAAAACTGTCTTTCAAGTTAATGCCGCCCGCCCTTATGGATTTTATTTCAGTGCCCGATAAAACCATGCCGGCAGTGTACTTTTCAAAAATTGTGTAGTCATGAAAAGCTTTCCTGTTTTTTGCTACAATTTTTTTACCCGCCGTTTTCATGGAATTGATTATAGCATAAAACTAGCGCGGAACATAATTCAGAGGGTTTGCAGTTTTGCCGTTAACACGAACTTCAAAGTGAAGATGGGGGCCTGTGGAATAGCCCGTTGAACCCACTCTGCCTATTGTTTGACCTCTTTTAACGCTATTGCCCACGTTTGTATTAATGTTTGACATGTGCGCATAAAGCGTGGTTGTGGAAGCCCCGCTAACCTTGCCGTGGTCTAAAATAACAACTTTGCCGTAACCGCCGTACCAGCCTGCGAATATAACACGTCCGTCATTGGCGGCGCGTATCGGCGTGCCCATGGGGGCACCTATATCAATGCCCGAGTGGAAAATTCTGCGTTTAAAAATGGGGTGTGTGCGCCAGCCGTAATTTGAGGTTATATGCCCCGAAACAGGGCGCAAAAAGCCCCCCGTTACAAGAATTACGTCCTTGTCATCCCGTGTGGATTTATTAATAAGTTTTGTTAACTGTTCGCTCTGTTTTGCAAGTTCACGCTCGGCGCGCTCCCAGGTGGCTCTGTCTGTTTTTAATTTTTCTATATATTTTTGGTTTCTGTTAATTGCAACCTGGATATTGCGCTGCTGTTTATCCATAACCTTAATGTCAGATGCCAAACTTCTTTCTTGAAATTCAATTCTTTCTTTTAAATTCATAATTCTGCGGGTTTTTATTTGGGTTGATTTAATTCTTTCTTTATCAATTTTCATTATGATATTTTCAAAATAAATTCTATCCAAAAAACTGTTTAAATCGTGCGAAGACAACAAAAATTCCATATAGTTTTTGCGCTGTGTTTTATAAATTTGCACAATTCTTCTGTTGGAATAAGAAATCTGGCTTTCATAATCGCCCGTAAGTTCTTGAAGTTTTCTTTTTAAATTTGTAAGCTCATCCTGCGTGGCGCTGTATTTTTCCTTGTTGTATTCAAGTTTTTGTTCCGTAACTTCAAGTTTTTGCTGATTTTTGTAAAGCTTGTTTGTTTCAATGCGCTCCAAAAGCTTCAAATTGTAAATATTGCGCTCTGCTTCAGCCCTTTTTTTGTCTATTTGTTCAATATTAACCGCAAACGCACTTTGCAGCAAAAAGGCAACAAAAAATAATATTAAAAATTCTTTTCTTATATTTTTAAACATCTATTTCGCAAGCAATGGCAAAACCATGGTAAGCCCAACCATCCAGGCAATGACTGTTACGGTTATGATGCTCACTATAATTTTTCTGTGTTTCCTTAAAAATTCCATTTCTGCCTTCCAATCGTTATCAATATTAACATCTTACCTTCAAAACAAAATATTTTCAAATTTTTGGAAAATTCTTAACATTTAAGCTATAAATTTTTAAGCTGATTATCAGAATCAAGAAGTTTCGCCAGGCTTTTGGCATCCCCTTTAAGTTTAAAATATTCGCCGAATTTAGAAGTTGTTTTAAGGTTAAACGAACGCCCGTTTCTGTCTTTTGTTTTTGAAATAAGTCCCTTTTCAACCAAAATAGGGACATGCTCATAAGCGTTTGAGCGCAAATCTTTAAGCGCACTTTGGCGGATGGGTTCTTTAAGCGCAATCACCGTAAGCGTTTTTAAAACGGCAGGTGTTAAATCAACAGGGCAAAGCTTTTCAACAATATCCAAATGCTCGCCCCGCACCTGAATTATATAGCCGTCTTCATCGTCAATTTCAAGCGCACCTTCGCGCGAAGAATAATCAAACACCAAATCCAAAAGTGCTTGCTCAACTTCATCTTGTGCAGCACCCAAAAGCTCGGCAATTTCCGCCACCTGCATGGCGCGCGCGGTTACAAACAAAACTGCTTCAATTTTCGCTTTTAAATTGTAATTTTCTTCTTCAGAGTGCACTTTAATACCTTTCTTCAGCACTTTTTCACATAAAGATTGCCGTAAAATTCTTCCTGCACAATTTCATATTTATCTCTTACCGATAAAAATAAAACCGCAATGTAGGCAGATGTCTTATCAAACCCCAGCAGGCTCAATTCCGTAAGTTCAATTTTTTCTGTCTGTTCAAAAATTTTAACCAAATTTTGCTGCATTTTTTCAACAAGTTCTTCAATGTATTCTTCATGCGGCATATTTTTGATATCGTTTGCAGACAATTTCGAATAATTCTGCACACGCCTTTTTTGCTTGTCCAAAGCACTTTGAAGCGAGCGTTTCTTTTCAAGCTCTTCGTAAAATTGAAGGTGGCGGATTAAATCTTTCAAAGTTACGTTTCTTGTATTATGCAAACGGGTTGAAGTGCGCCGCTGCAACACTTCTTCAAAAGAAATGATATTGTTTGAAGGCAATTTCATCTGCTCGCCTTCAAAAGCATCGTCTAAAAATTCGTCGCCTTCATCATCCAGGTGAAAATCAAGAATATTAATGCCTTTTAAGATGTTTGATTTTAATTTAAGCAAAATCGCCGCAAACAAAATGGCGCGGCCCGCAAGTTTTAAATTGTTTGCTTTAAGGGCGGCAAGGCGCAAAATATATTTATCGTAAACATCAACAATATCAATATTCCACGGGTCAATTTTGCCGCATTTTGCCAAATCCACCAAAATTTCAATTGCGTCAAATTCTTTGTCTTTTTGGGGCATGATATCTTCAAAATTGATAACATCGTCCGCCACCTCAAAAACATTGCTGTTGTTGTAAAAAACTTCTTCCGTATTCGCACTACTCATCTTTTAATTTAACTCCGCTGATTTTTGTAACTCCTTTGTTTTTCTGTGTAACTCCTATCATTCTGTCCGAAGCATCTATCATAGGCTTGCGCAAACTTATTACTATAAATTGCGTATCTTTAGACTCATTATTAATCATTTTTGCAAGCTTTTCAACATTCAAAGTGTCTAGATGCATGTCAACTTCATCAAAAGCGTAAAATGGGGATGGCATATATTTTTGAATTGCAAACACGAAAGCAAGCGCTGTGAGCGATTTTTCGCCCCCCGACATGCCTGCAAGCTTCTGTTTCTTCTTATCTCCGGTGGTGGCTTCAAATGTTAAGCCGCCCAAGAAAGGATCTGCTTCGTTTTCTAACACCAAAGTGCCCACGCCGTCTGATAATTCGGCAAAAACGTTTTTGAAACTTTCGTTAATTCCGTTGTAAGTTTTAAGAAACGTTTCACGCTTCAGGGCTTCATAGCCGCACATGCGCTCGTTAATGCCGATTTTTTCTTTTGTTAAAGTGCTTATTTTTTCTCTGAATTCGCTCTGACGCTTGTATGTTTCATCGTAATCGTTCAAAGCGCGCATATTCACAGGCTCAAGTTCTTCCATGCGACGTTGCAGGCGGTTAATTTTGGCTGTAATTTCATCAATTGAAATTTCAACGGGTTCAAGTTTTTCAATTTCAATATCCGCCGCAGTTAATTCCTCTTTTGCAAGTTCTAAAATCGGTTCAAGCTCTCTGCGCCTGGCTTTATAGCTTTCAATCTGCTCTTGTATTACTGCTTTTCTGTTATCCAAAACATCTTTTGCGCTCTGCGCGCCAAGAAGCTCTTCCTGCATTTTGTCGCGCACATTTTGTAATTCCACAAGGTTTTTGCCCAATTCAAGAATTTCATCTTCCAAAATTTTTAAAACCTTTTGGATTTCTTCAATTTCAAGGCCAAAGCGCGCCTTGTCTTCTTCAAGGTTTTTATTATCCCCTAAAAGCCTTGCAATATCAGTTTGTTTTTGCTCTATCATTGTGTTTTGGAATTTAATATTGTTGTTTTCCGCATTAATTTCGTTTTGAATTTCATTCATTTTATTTTGGGTATTTTTAATATTTTCTTCAAAACCCTGCGTTTTTTCCCTTAATTTGTTAAGTTCACCCTCGTCAATAAGTTTTTCAACGGTTACAATATTTTCCTGCAATTGGAGCATTTTATCGTTTAATGATATGTGTTTTGCTTCGTAATTATCAAGCAGTTTCTCAATTTTTGTAATTTCAGGGGTAATTTCGTTAATTCTTGCAAGCTTTTTTTCTATGCCGGCTTGCGTTTGCTTGTTGTTTTTAATTAAATTTTGAAGCTCAAACTTGGCTTCATTGCACGAATCAGACGCATTTGAAAAATCCGCCCTTATTGTATCAAGTTTATCTTCAAGGCTGCGTTGTTTTTGCTCCAATTCACCAAGTTGTTTTTCAAATTCCTTTAAGCGGTTTTTGAAGGCAACAAGTGTTTTATCTTCACTTTTTCCAAACATTATACTTGAGCGCACCCTTGCCCCGCCTGTGATTGCGCCCGATTTTTCAAAAATTTCGCCGTCAAGCGTTACAATTCTATACTTGCCCATAAGTTTTTTTGCAACCTGCATATCT
>CAZYYK010000061.1:0-2985 GCA_964651135.1 uncultured Gammaproteobacteria bacterium
TTAACTCTTATCTACAAATTAGTGTAAGAAATATAAGCAGAACGGGTATTGTGTTCCAAGGAGGCCTTTCTTACAGGTTATAGTTACAGCCAATCGTTTGCAAATGCTTTTGTATCGTGTTTTAAACACGCAGCGCATTTTTCTGTGTCAAGGTATATTTTCTTGGTGTAGTCCTCTAAGTCACTGCCTACTCTTGCGCGAAAATCATTACATAAAACGGGACAGGCAAAAATACCCCTAACGCTTATGATTCTTGAATTAATGCAGTCTGTCATTTTGTTAGATGCATTTGTATGGCGCAATTCTCCATCATCAGCAACTTCTTTGAAGTATGGAATTATTTTTAAATTAATGGGCTCAAATTCAAATCCGCTTTTCCCAAAAAGGGTTTTAAAATTCTGAAAAATAGTTTCTCTGTCTTCATTGAAATAATTTACAAAACTGATTATCGGGTTAAAGCCGTATTTAATTAAGGATGAAATTGCAAGCATAACTTTTCTGAAATTCCCATAGCCCCTAAAGGAATCGTTTTTGGCTTCTTCCCAATGGTCTAAACTCACCCTGTAAATTGTTTCATATTCATTCTCATCGTCAATTTTTCTTAAAAATCTTGCTTTTTTCTCGTTAATGAAAGTGCCGTTTGTCATAACCGTTGTGTCTGCAAATTTTAAGCACATTCTTAAAATTGCATTAAAGTCAGGGTGCATAAGCGGCTCGCCGCCTGTTAAATAAATAGATTTTACATTTTCTTTTCTTGATTGCAAAAGAACAGTTTTAATTCTGTCAATTTTTAAATAATCCTTCAATTCTTTGTAAGAGCTCTTTTTTATATAACAATTGGGGCATTTTAAATTACAATTAAAGCGTGTAAGTTCAAAAAATAAATTGTTCAATTCCTTTAACTCCGCGCAGGGTGCATACATAAAACTCATTTGCTTGCCGTTGTTCAAATTTTGCACTTTTATATCTCCTATTATATACTTTCAAATATATTGTGTAATACACATGCGAATTTATACATCGACAGGTGGCTATTTTTTTAAAGAAGATTATATAGCCCGCACAGATAGCCAATTGGGGGATGAAACAACAAAAATCGCCCCAAAAAAAGAGCGATTTTGGAGCGGAAGACGGGACTCGAACCCGCGACATCTTCCTTGGCAAGGAAGCATTCTACCACTGAATTACTTCCGCGTAAGTTCCTTAAGAATACCTCAAACAAAAAATATATTCAAGTATTTATTTATTTTTGTATTAAAATAGTCTTATAAGGATTATGGCAAAGGAGCAATTATGAGAGAAATTTCACCGTTACAAAAAGAAAGATTGAATTATGAACCAAAACTTGCGGGGGTTTTGAAGGAAGGAATTAAAAACCTTGACCTTGAAAAAGGCAAAGATACGACATCCGTTGGAGATGCAGGTACAATAAAAATGCTTTTCCCGAACATTTTTGGCAAACCAATTGTTAAATTTATTAAAAGCAGTAAAACCAAAGAATTTGAACCCAAAAACGTGGGTGTAATTTTATCGGGCGGTCAGGCACCCGGGGGGCATAACCTTATTGCAGGGCTTTATGACGCGCTCAAAGCCGCCAACCCTGAAAATGAACTTTACGGTTTTTTGGGCGGGCCTTCGGGCATTATCGAAGGAAAATATATAAAATTAACGGATGAAATCATAGATAAATACCGCAATACGGGCGGGTTTGATATAATAGGTTCGGGAAGAACAAAGCTTGAAACCGAAGACCAATTCAGGGCTGCCTGGAACCAGTGCCAGAACCTTGGAATAAGCGCTATTGTTATAATAGGCGGGGATGATTCAAACACAAACGCCTGTATGCTTGCCGAATGGTTTGAAGAGCGCAAAACCGGCATTCAAGTTATAGGCTGCCCCAAAACAATAGACGGCGATTTAAAAAATGAACAAATTGAGGTTTCTTTTGGTTTTGACACGGCAACAAAAACGTATGCAGAGCTTATAGGCAACATTCAACGTGATGCAAATTCAGCCAAAAAATACTGGCATTTTATTAAACTAATGGGAAGAAGTGCCACGCACGTGACACTTGAAGCGGCGCTTCAAACGCAGCCGAATATTACCTTAATAAGCGAAGAGGTTGAACAAAAACAGCAATCGCTTTCAAGTATTGTGGATTATATAACAGACATTGTTGTAAAACGCTCACAAAAAGGCAAAATTTTTGGTGTGGCGCTTGTGCCTGAAGGTTTGATTGAATTTATCCCTGAAGTTAAGCGTATGATTGCCAATTTGAATGATATTTTGGCAATAGTTGAAGATGATGCCAACTATAAAAATGCAAAAACAATAGAGGCAAAATTTGCAATTATAGAAAAAAATCTTCAGCCTGAACAAAGTTCTGTTTTCCAATCGCTTCCGGATATGATAAAAATGCAGCTTTTAATGGACAGGGACCCGCACGGCAATGTGCAGGTTTCTAAAATTGAAACAGAAAAAATGCTTATAGAAATGGTTAGAGAAAAACTTGATAAGCTTAAAAAAGAAGGGAAATTCAGCGGCAAATTTGCAGACCAGTCACACTTCTTCGGGTATGAAGGACGCTGCGCTGCCCCTTCCAATTTTGATGCGGATTATTGCTATTCTTTGGGCTATAACGCTTTTGCCTTAATTCAAATGGGCTTAAACGGGTATTTGTCCTGCATTAAAAACTTAATCCAAACTGCGGATAAGTGGGAAGCATACGGTGTGCCGCTTACTGTGATGATGAATATGGAAAAACGCCACGGCGAATTAAAACCTGTTATTAAAAAAGCTCTGGTTGACCTTGAAGGGCCTGTGTTTAAAGAATTTGAAAAACATCGCGAAAAATGGGCGCTGGAAGATTGTTACATTTTCCCGGGCGCTGTTCAATATTTCGGCCCTGCGGAAGTTTGCGATATAACAACTCAAACACTGCAGCTTGAGCAAAAGGGGTGCGTGAGGTGCTGAAATGTGGCATTG
>CAZYYK010000061.1:3033-10279 GCA_964651135.1 uncultured Gammaproteobacteria bacterium
CTTTTTAATGCGCTGACTTTAAGCTGCAATGCGCAAAGTGCAAATTATCCTTTCTGCACCATTGAACCCAATGTGGGGGTTGTAGTTGTGCCCGATGACAGGCTTAATATCTTGGCACCGTTGGTTAAAACGCAAAATATAGTGCCCACAACCATAGAGTTTGTTGATATTGCAGGGCTAGTGAAAGGTGCAAGCAAGGGCGAAGGGCTTGGCAACCAGTTTTTGCACAATATAAGGGAAGTTGATGCCATAATTCAGGTTGTACGCTGCTTTGACGACCCGAACACCGTGCATATAAGCGGCAAGGTTGACCCTGTAAGCGACATTGAAACTATAAACACGGAATTGGCGCTTGCCGATATTACAAGCCTTGAAAATATTCAAAAAAGAATTGCAAAGCAGGTTAAAGCAGGTGATAAGAGTGCAGTTATTGAAAACGGTGCCATTGAAAAACTTCTGAAACTTTTGGGAGAAGGTAAATTTATTAATATTAAAGATAACTTCAGTGAAGATGAAACAGCCGTAATTCGCCATTTTCACCTTTTAATGACAAAACCTGTTATATATTGCGCCAATGTGAGCGAAGGCGACCTTGCCGCAGGCAATGATTACGTTAAAGAAGTTGAAAAATACGCCCGCACCCACGGTGCTGCAACCGTTACAATTTGTGCCGAAATTGAAGCGCAGCTTGTTGATTTAGGGAAAGACGAAGCTAAAAAATATCTTGAAGAGCTTGGTGTAGAGTCTTCAGGCATTGAAAAGATGATAAAATCCGCCTATGACCTTTTAAATTTAAGAACGTATATAACCGCGGGCGAAAAAGAAGTCAAGGCGTGGACAATTAAAAAAGAAACAAAAGCGCCTCAGGCTGCGGGTGTTATTCACACAGATTTTGAAAAAGGCTTCATCAGAGCTGAAGTTGTAAGCTATGAGGATTTTATTTCGTCGGGCTCTTGGGCAAATGCAAGAGAAAAGGGATTAGCGCGCCTTGAAGGCAAAGAGTATGTTGTTCAAGACGGCGATATTATGCTTTTTAGGTTTGCCAATTAATTGCCCCTTTTCCTTAACCGGATATATTCGCTTGAAGGCTTATAGGAAGAATCGTTAGTGCCCACAACATCTCCGGTTTCTTTGTTACGGTAAACGAATTCATATTTAACGGGCATTCTTATTGTGATGCCGTAATCATCATATTTATAAAGAATTGAATTTAGAGCAAAGTTATTTAAAATTGTGCGGTAAGGCTCTTCAATTCCGTATGATCCGTATACAGGATTCCTTGCAGCTATTCTAAACCTGGTCATTGCCGTTTGTGCAACGTCTTCATATTGCCCCAAATTATCAGGACCGCCAATATCTCGTAAGGGCATCCCGCCGCCCAGAGTATTGGATGTTAAATAATTCGGCATAGCCGTTGGCTTTGGCGTTTGTTTGGTTTTTTCAAGCTCAACTATCGTGCCTTTTACGCCATTAAGCCAATTTTCATTATATTGAATGCTCTGAGCAAATTTGTTGAAAACGGGCAAATATTTTTCGTAAGGAGTGAGCCTTGCTTTATATGATAAAATAAAATGCACTTTCCATAAACGATAATATACTGTTTCCATTTGTTTTTGTTCGTTATACAGCCGCTCTTCCTTGTCAACGGAAGATATGACCGTCATCACCATTTGCTTGTATCTTGCACCGTTTAGGACATAGGAATAAGTTACAATTGCAGGCATTATATAAGGGTTTTCGCCCGCTTTTTGCTGTTGTAATTTTAAAGTGTCTATAATGTTTGCGTCCATAATGTCTTTTGAAAATATTCTTATTTCGTTAGCGCCAACATTTTCCTGGCGTATATAATTGTCAATAAACCGCTCTGCCGTCATAAATTTTTTCGTCTCAAAGTTAATAAGGGGATTGTATTTATTCTCTACATGTTTTATTGTGGGCGCTCCTAAAATTTCGGCATAAACTTTAGGGGATTGATAAGAAAACGTAATTGTTCCTTTTTTGTAAACGGATTCAATAAAAGAATCGGCAGGGTAAACAAAATTTTTAATGTTCCAGGTTGTGGCGGAATTTGTTGACCAAATTCTTGGAACTTTTGCTTTAAAGGAAATCATGGAACTGAGCGAATCTTTAACTTTCAGTGTGGTTGGCACTGTTGCAAGAATGCTCATTCCCACAATACCCAATATTAAAACAAGAGCGCTTGCCATCATAATTTGAATACTATTTGGCAAATTAACAAGCCAATTTAGCGCAACAGCTGACATTTCTTGCAGGGTGTCTATTTTTTCCAAAGAAGAATTATACAATTTTACATAGGCACTATTTTCAAATGACCTGACCATGCGGGCTTTGGCATTTTTTCTCTGAACTTCTCTTATTTGCCTGTCCGTGACATCTTTAGCGCTTTTGGAATCTGCCTGTTTTTTTACATTTATCTGCGGACTGTAAGCATTTTTTTGGCTTGCAGGTTCGGTTTTGGATGAAGGTTTTGTTTGCCCTGCTTTAGAAATTTTTGCCTCATCTTTGGCGGGCTTTGTTATTAATTTTTCCACAAATTCCGTAACAGGCGCTATACGCTCATCATGGAGCGCCCACATCAACCACTCTTTAAAATGTTTTAAATTATATACTAATCTATCATACAAGCCGCTCAATCCAAAATCCTTCTAGCTTTTTTGAATAATTCCGTTTAACTGACAGTGTGCCTTAAAGGCGGTCAGGTCTTTTTGTATTAAATAATGATGTTTTGTCATACCCAGTTTATTTGCAATGCCTATGGCTTTTTCAAAAATTTTAACAGTGGCTTGCATTAATTCCAAGCGTTTGGCTTCTTCCACTGCCTTTAAACCCTCTTGCATGCATAAAGCCCGCACCCTGTAAAGTTCCAGCTGCAAATATATCAATTCGTTTGAAACAGCCTCTTGCAGGGCAAGTTCACTGTACATTTTGGCGCTGTCCAATTCGCCTTTTGCAAGATAAACCTGGGCAAGAAGTTTATTAAATAAAATATTGAAAAAGATGCTGTTGATTTTACTGTTTTTGCATATTTTAATTGATTTTTCACAAATTTCTATCGCTCTATCCAGCCCGTCTGTTAAAAAAGTTGCTTTAGCGCTTATATACCAGGCAATTAAAGCGCCAAGCGCTATTTTTTCATTTGAAAAATATGTCATCTGCGCGGAACATATTTCAAGCGCCTTAAGCGCATTGCCTTCTGAAAGCAAAACGTGCGCCAATAGAATTTTTAAGATATTTTTGCCGTAATTATCGCCGCAATTATCCGCAAAACTCACAACTTCAAATAAATCGTCCTTGATTTTGTCATAATCCATTTTAATAATTTTGTTGAAAATATCTATTGTATTCCATTTTGAAACAAGCCTGGAATCGTCTATCATATAAGAAAAATCTTTAACAATTGACTGCAAAATGTCGTCTGAAACTTTAATAAGCCCTTTGCTTGTGTATGCCAAAGCAGTTGCCATTGCCAAATCCAATTTAATTTCAAGAAAATCTGCCTGCTTGTTTTTTTCCTTAAATATTTCTTTTTCAAGTTCTTCTATTAATTCAAATACCAGCGGATTTCCTTGCTGCGCATACGCTTCAACCAAAACAATGTTTGATTCCAAATATGTTTTGTAAATATCGCTTACATTGCCGTAGGGTAAATTTTTGGGGCGTTTCAGATAGTTTTGTAAAATCGGGTTAATTTCAATATTAACCAAATTCGCTATTTCGCCCCAATTGCCTATTTGCAGCAATGCATGCAGTTTTCTTGTTTTAATTAATGCCCTTTGCAGCTCCATTTTTGGCTTTGAATAAATTTCCAAAACCGCATCCACCGTTTCAATAATGGCAGGATAATTTTGAACCGCCTTGCAGCTTTGAATTAAATATCCAGAAAGTTCAACAACTTTGTTGTCATCGCCCTTCTTTTGAGCCCAGGCAACGGCATTAGAAAGGAAATTCATTGCCTCTTGCGGATTTTTTTCGTACGTCAATTTGCCCACGCGCTCACATATGTTGTTTTTAACATACATCGGGTCAGAAAGTGTCGCATTGCCCAAAAGCGACAGGCTTTGTTTTTGAGATAAAATGTATAAGCCCACATCCCCTATATAAGAAGCATATTTAAGGTTTTGCGTCCAAAGCTCAAACGCCAGTTTTTTATCTTCGGTAGTTTGTGCAATAAGCGCCTTTATTGCGTGGCTTGTAACGGTTTTTTGGCAAATCTCATGTAAAAATTCGATTTGCAAATCTCTTAAATCTTCGTTATTTTTGGCAAAATTATAAATGTGCGACCACAAAAGATTATTTTTAAATATGAAGGAATCTTCGGAGATTTTTTTAATATACCCTTTATCTATTAAAGAATTTGCGATTTTGAAAAAGTCTTCGCCATCAAGTTTTAAAACTTTCGCCAAAACTGATTTATTGAATTTACCGCCCAACAAGGAAGCCAAATTTATAAATTTATACTCTTTTTGAAAACTTTCTTTTAAAATTTCATATCTTAAATCCAAAGTTTCTTCTAAGCTTGGCGGTATGCAGAAATTTTCAAAAACTTTATCAAATTCAAAACCGTGCGATGCCGAAAAAATCTTGTTGCTTTCAACAAAATAGTTCAAAACCTGCTCTATATAGGCAAAATTGCCCTGCGCATAAGCAATAAGCTGATCCATTATTTTTTCAGGCAGGATGTCTTCATCCCCAAAACGGTTTTTCAAATATCCCTTAATGTCGCCAATGCTTTTTTGCGCCAAATTAATGTTTAAACAAGCGTTTTTGGGCAATTTATCGCTTGTAATATACATGCCTATTGCCTGCTGGTTCTTGTAAGCAAGCAAAAGCTTTGTGGTTAAAGAGAAAAAGTCATTTTGAATTAAATATTTTAAAAATTCAAAAGAGGCTTCATCAATTAAATCAAAATCATCAATAATCAAAACCAGCTTGTTGTCTGCCCTTAACATTTCAAGAATGATTTTCAGATTTTCAAATGTCTTTTGTTTGTTTTCCAAAATATTTTCATAATAATCTTCTTTGGAAGGATAAACAATGTTGATAAGGGTATCTATCGCATCAGAGTTCACAACGGACGATGACGGGAACGATTTTGCCAAAAGTTCCCTAACATCACGCACCCGTTTTTCATATTTGCTTGGTGCAAAAGTCAGCTTGAAAAGAGCTAAAAAAATGTCTTGAAATAAGCCCAGAGGGGTAATTTGGGTTAAGGGGGTGCATTGCCCCAGAAGTAAAATGGTTTGAGTATCTTCAAATTTGTCCTGAAGAGCATTTAATAAATGGGTTTTTCCAAAGCCCCTGGGCGCATTCAGGGATATTGCCTTAATTTCGGAGACATCATCCTCAATTGCGTCTGCTATCAAATCGAAAGCAACGTCAGGCGCTGTGGTTTCGCTTTGCATAAATTCGGGTCTTTGATCCAAAAAGACCATTTTATAGGAATTATGTGTAATTTTAATTAAAGAAATCTCATCATTTAAAATTTTGTAGGCATCTTCCGATGTAATAATATCCTGCTCAATTCCTAATGAAAGCTGCTCTATTTTTGTGTTTTTTGCATATTCTTCTTCTTTTATAATGGCAAATTTATAGGTTATATCAATGCCCAGGGTATCCAATAAAATGTTGTTGAATTTGGTAAATTCCTGTTTAAAATTTTCAATTTTAGGCAAAATGCCAAGTTTTCTGACATAATTCATTTTAAACATAACAACGTTTTCTGATACAAATTCACAGGCAACGTTGAAACTCATCTTAACAGAAGTTTTTATATTTAAAAGAACCTTTTGCTTAAATTCCTCATCTTTGTATTTGTCAAAAACATTTTTTAAGGTTATAAAATCAATCAAAACAGCCAGTTTTACATTTGCAGCGGAAGGTTTTGCCTGCTCTTTGGATTTTGTGCTTTTAGAAGGGTTAGACTGCGCTGTTGCCTTTTCCTTATTTTTTTCATCACCTGCGGCATTATCAGAGGGGAAATTATAGAAACATTTTCTGCATTGTGTTGCCGAAACATAATTTGCACTGTTACATTTCGGGCAGAATTTCACAAAAACAAACCCGCATTTTTTACACGACGAACTTCCCAACCTTGCGACAGAACCACACCTTGGGCAGGTAATATGCAGCCTCAATTTGCATTTCGGACAAATAACATCTTGAGGTGACACTTCAGTTTTACACTTAGGACAAATCATATTTTTATTTCTAAGACATTTATAGCTTTATTATACTAACAAATTGTAAAATAGTCTAGTGTTTATCATTTGTTTGTGGTACAATAATGTTTATGAAATTGGGAGTTAACATAGACCATGTTGCCACATTAAGAAACGCACGCGGCGGAATTGAGCCAAGTGTGCTGGACGCGGGGGTTGTAGCTCAAAACGCAGGTGCATCCGCTATAACCGTTCATTTAAGGGAAGATAGAAGGCACATAGTTGATAAAGACGTGATACAGCTTAAAGAAGCGCTGCGTGCAAATATTAATCTTGAAATGGCGGCGGTTGATGAAATGCAAAATTTCGCACTCAGAACCCTGCCCCATTCTTGCTGCCTTGTACCTGAAAAACGCCAGGAACTTACAACAGAAGGCGGTTTGGACGTTAAAGGCCAAAAAGAACGGCTAAAAAGATTTGTGGGCAAACTTCAAGATGGCGGAATTTTTGTAAGCCTTTTTATAGATCCCGATTTTGAACAAATAAAGGCGGCTGCCGACATTAAAACCGATTATATTGAGCTTCACACGGGCGCTTATGCAAATGCTTTCGGAAATTCGTTTGAGATAATGGAGTTTGAAAAATTAAAGCAGTCCGCAAAACTGGCGCAAGAATTGGGGCTTCAGGTTAATGCCGGGCACGGGCTTAATTATGAAAATGTTTCGGCTATGCAAAATATAGAGGGCTTATGTGAATTAAACATAGGCCACAGCATAATTTCAAGAGCAATTTTTGTGGGGCTTGATACAGCGGTGCGCGAAATGATTGCGCTTATTTCATAAGGTTTTTATGGCGGGAAGTAATAACAAGAAAATTTTAATTATTTCAATATTTTTTTTATTATTTCTGCTATGCCTTTATTTTTCGTTGTTTGCAGGATATAAAACAAGCGGTTTTGAGCTTTTTGAACAATTTGTAAGCGGTAATTTTAAAGACGATAAAACGCAGCTTATATTTGAACTTTTAAGAGCGCCAAGAGCAATAAAAGCGGTAATTGCAGGCTCCTG
>CAZYYK010000062.1:0-10225 GCA_964651135.1 uncultured Gammaproteobacteria bacterium
TAAGCAATGGCAATGTTTAAAAGACCATGACGCCGTTACAGTAACATCAGAAGGCGATAAGGCTTGGGCAAGGATAAATCCGGGGTTTGATAACATATACAAGAGACTAGACGGAAGAAACTTTATGAAATACAATTATCTTACTGGTTTAGAAGACCAAGACCGTTTTGACTCGTTTTATTATACGTTGGAGCATTGCGATGATAATAGAAAATATCCAAAACCTCCAGGCGGTTGCACTGTTGAAAGTAAAAGCTCGTGGGAAGAAGACCTTGAAAGCGGATTTGGCGTAAAAGTGTGGTAACGCTTTAAAAGAAATTAAGGTTATTCCGATAACTTGTCAACTGCCTTAAAATACCACCCGAAGGCACCATTTTGTTGTTTTTCTTTGTGGGCTTTAAGTTCTTCTTTGGTTTCTATTTTTTTGGACGGCATGCCTGAAAGAAGCCTTGTTGCTTTTTCTGTTGCAAGGGTGCAGGCGGCAGTTATGCCAAAAGCACCAAGCAGGCTTTGAGCGTATGGAATTTTAAAGGTATTATTGAATATATCCATTAACACAATCTGGCTTGTAATTCTCATAAATTTGTTCACACCGCGCTCGCGCGCGTCTTTTTGTGCCTGTTTTTTATTTCCTGTTCTTTTTGCTGTACGGTTAAAATCATCTGTTGTTGCAAAATAAATACCGCCAACCGTGCCTAAAAGCTGGGTGATTTTGCCTACACTTGCGTTGTTAATTTTTGAACAGCCTTCTCTATCAAGCGTTTTTATAGCGTTTTTAGCTAAATGGTCTTTATAAAAACTAATGAATTTTTCTTCGCCGAGACCTTTTTTTGTGAATCTTTCAGAATGTTTTTTGAAATCTCTGAAGAAATGAATTAAGCCGTTTAGAGCGTCTTCTTCCACCCCTGTAGGCTGGAATTTTTTAACGCCTGCAAACTGCATAATTTTTTCAAATGCCTTATAAGGGAAACTTAAAATTTCTTTTACGAGCTTTAGGGGTGCAAGGGGTATGGTGTAAAGGTTTTTCTTTGTAATTTCAACACCAAAAAGTTTAAATGTTTTTTCGGCATTACCAAGGTTAATTTGTTGAATGTTTTCTGTGCCCTGCTGAATTGTGCGGACAAGATTTTTGTCGGTGGAAGTATCAAAAATATCTGTAAGAATATTGCTATAATGCTTAAACGTCTTTTTATTGCCAGTCTTTTCTAATGTTTCAAAGAATGGGTTTAAATCTTCCTGGCTCACCCAAAGTTGTTCTGTTGTAATATTCTTAAACCACTTTTGTACGGGTTCTTTAATATTTTTAATAAAAGATTCACCCAGTTTTGTTTTTGCCAGTTTTGGAGCCCCAAATTTCCACGCAGTGCCTACCCCTATGCTTGCCAGGCACAAAAGCCCGATATTTTTAAGGGACAATAAAGGTTTCTTTTCTTTTTGTTTTGAGTTTTTGGTGTCTGTAACATCCTCATTTTTTGTTTCAATTTTTTGCGTTGCAGATTTAAATGCGGTTGAAGATGTTTGATTATCTTCTATCTTAATCCTTTTAAGCGGCATACCCTTTGATAGACGCGAAGTGATGTGGAAGAATATGTTAATAAGTGTGTTTATAATTGGCGCACCCATTGTAGAATTGTTTACATAAGCAGGGAAACCGCTTAAAATAGTGTATTGCGCGGCAGTTTCCCCAAGCCCCGCAATAACTTCCTGCCCACGTTTTTTGGCAGCCTCTTTGTCAGCTTCTTTTGGTGTTGCGCCATCTCTTATTGCTTTATTTCTAAAGTCATATCCCAAAAAAAGCGCCGGTATCATGCCTGATACAAAACGCACCCCCGTACGTTCTGTTACAGAGTTATAGCTTGCTTTGTCAAAAGCAAGGTTTTTTGCAAATTCCCCAAAAAATCCTTTTTCAATTTCTTTGCTGACATTTCCTTTATCTTGTGCTTTTTTTATAAATTCGCTTCCCCACTGGTAAATTCCCCTGCCTGCGCGCTCGTATAGTTTATCTTGTTTATTTTCAAGATATTTAACATAAGACTGAGACCACCTGCCCACAACTTCGCTTTTCGGCGCAATCTTTTTTAACCCCTGTATTACAAGCCCTGTAACCTCTTTGAAAGGTTTTGAAATAGCATCCCCAAAGGCGCGCAAAAGATGCGGGTTTTGAACACGGTCTTCCAGGTCAACAAGTTTTGGCGCATATTGTCTTACTTTGTCAGCCAAATCAGACGCAAGAGTGCCGTCCAACTTTGTGTTAACAACATCTGCAATTTTTTTGAAATCAGCAATAGAAGGTGCTTTTGCACCTTTAAAGAGTTTATGGGGAGTAAAACCTTTAAAAGAGATATTCATTTTCACTTCGCTTTTGGGGGTATAACAAGGATTGTAAAACGAGTGAATTCTAAAAATTGCCTGTAATCATGTGAAATGTTTACTTATGTTACAAAATCGTTCAAAGAGAAACAAAACGGTGCTTTAGGTTGGTATTTTAAGGCTGTTGACAAGTTATCGGAATAACCTTAAATTAAATTTCTTTTAAAGTGTTACCATATTTTTACGCCAAATCCGCTTTCAAGGTCTTCTTCCCACGAGCTTTTACTTTCAACAGTACAACCGCCACAATCAATACCCGAACCGTGGGGGTATTTTCTGTCGTAGTCAATGCTTTGCAGGGTATAATAAAATGAGTCAAAACGGTCTTGGCCTTCTAAATTTGTAAGATAATTACGTTTAATAAAGCCTTTCCCGGCCAAGAAATCATACATATCATCAAACCCCGGATTTATCCTTGCCCAAGCTTTGTTGCCTTCTGATGTTACTGTAACGGCGTCATGGTCTTTTAAACATTGCCATTGCTTATCAAAAGGTATTCTGTAATCAGAATTCTTGGGCAAAACCCTTTTTGTGTTTTCTTCATTTTCAATTAAGCCAAAGCTAACCTGTTTATTTTTTGGTGCAGAAATAAACCTATTATAGGTATAAATTGGATTTACTCTCATAATTTAACCTCACTTTTTTCTCTTTTATGTGGATATTTATATAAAACCCGATAAAAAAATTTTTTGCGCGAATATTTTAACTTAATTATATCATAAAATGAACTTTTTTAAAAATAATACACGCCTGGAGGAATTCGAATCCCCGACCTTTTGGTTCGTAGTATCACTTCCAGAGTAAAATGCATTAATCTGGAATCCAGTCTAACTCTATGTTTTAAGTCTATCCTATAAGGCAGTAACATCTGAAACAATTTACGTTTGTTTCAATGAATTTTGATATATTTTGATATCTTCTGGAAACAATTTTGAAACAAAATCAACTTAAAGAGTTTTCTTAATGGACTGATAAATTTTATAAAGTAAATCTAAGTCAATTGTACCATTATTAATGGATTCTATTAATTCATTCTTGCGGATTGGAGCACCTTGAAGATGTTCAAAGTCAAATAAATCCTTTGGTGATACATTAAGTGCCTTTGTTATTTTTTCTAAGGTATCAGCGCTGATAAAATTGATTCCGCATTCTATTTTACTTAGATTACGTTCGCCCATTCCTGTCATTTCGGCTAACTGTTCTTGTGTCAGCTGTTGTTGTAGACGTAATTCTTTAATTCTTTTTCCTAAAAGTTCTTTCATTTTCACCCCATAGCCATTTTAACTTACCAGCAAGCGAGTTATAGGGAACTGACAGGGTCTTAACATATTGACAAAGACTTTTTTAGTTTATACAATGACCCTGTGGATACTGATTTATCTTTTAACTTTACGTTAAAAGGGATTTAAGGTTACAGAAAGGAATTTTATTATGGCAGGTGATTATAAGGAAGAAGAAATACCTACTATACAAAAGGCCATGAAAAACTTTTCCAAAATTTTAATATTGAATCTGCCAGAGAAGAAGAAAACTTTGTAAAAAGCCTTTTCTTTTATAATCCTTTTAAAAATAAGATAGGTTATGCTCTTGATTATCAAGTTCCTTTAAAAAGTATCCAAAGTAATAAAGCGGGAAAAATTGATTTAATAACCTACAATAATAAGACAAATGAGCTCTTTTTAGTTGAAGTTAAAAAAGCAGGCTCAGAAGAAACCTTGTTAAGAGCTTGTGCTGAAGTGCAGACATATTATCAAATTTGTGATACGGAAAAATTATTGACGGATTTTTTTGAGGCAGGGAAAATTGATAACAAATCTTGCAATATCAGGAAAGAATAAATTATATACGCTTAAGGACTTGGTGAAAGAATTAGATTGTTACGGTATAAAAGAGGAAACAGTTATACATTGGACACGGCGTAAGAAATTACATCGGAGGCTTCAATATACTGTAGTTAATGGTGTAAAAATGTTCAATCTTGCAGATATTGAATCATTCGTAGGCAGAAAAACCCAAAATGGATGCGTCATGCCAAACAACACTGGATATTTACAGTCATATATTAAAAGAAGTGGAAGACGAAGCAATAAAGGCATTAGACAATGTAATTAAAACCGAAACAAAGGAAACTCAATCTAATATTACTCTTATCAATTTCTAAGCCCGAAACCTACATTCCATAACCAAAACTACCCAATAAAAATTTTAACTCCATCTAATAGCTATGAATTTCTTAAAGTGAATTGTACTCTCTCTTTGTAAATTTTATTTCACATTAGAGAAAAAATCTTGACAACAGTTTTTGATGTGATTTAATTATTATACAAGCAGTCAAACTGCTCCAAAATGACGAGAACCTTAATGGTTCGAGAACCTAAAAAATAATCGGTTCAAACACCGGGGCATGCAGTTATTATTTATATTATTTAGTATGTATATCGCTATAATAGCAATAACCTATGTATTAATTAGTATAGTAACACAAATGTCTCACACCATAGGGACACCGTATTAAAAGACTACTAATGGATAATAACGGTATTCCAATGGAGCTGAAAATGGGGAGATAAGTCATACTTGGGTGACACTGCTTGCGATTCCTTTCTACAGGAGCAGAGCATTTAACAAGTGTTGAATGTGGAAATAGAAAGGAGGTCATAAATGAGTGACTCAAAACCACCTAAGTGGCTGTGGTTGATTATAAGAATTATTCTTATTATTGTAGAACAGTTGGCTAAATAAACATCTTCCCTTTTTTCTAACTAAAGGAGTTACAATGTCTCAACTAAGCGAAGCTCTAAGATTAATCCGAGTTTTTCATGATAAAAAAATAAAAGAATTAGCGGACGAAATGGAGGTTTCGTCGGGCTACATCTCTGATATAGAAAATAATAAAAAAAAACCATCTATGGATATTATTCAAAAGTATGCGAATTACTTTAATACAACACCTTCTGCTTTATTGTTTTTTGCCGAGGAATTAGACGAAGAAAAGTGTAGAGGTCCGTTTAAACTTTCTATTAGAAATAAAATGTTAAAGTTTCTACAAGCGATTGAGGAAAAGACTATTGGTAAAGACAAATAAAACCTATAAAAAAGAAAAAAGTCCTTTGTATGAGTTAAATAGTCGTAAAAAGTTATTAGACTTATTCTTTACCACTGATTATAAAACTCTGCAAACATTGTCCTTAGATGAAGATAACTACAATATATTTGAGAAAAGAAACAAAAATAAACCAACTAAAAGGATTATTGAAGAGCCAATAGGTGACTTGAAAAAGTTCCACAAAAATTTTAACCGTTTGCTGCAAAGAATTGAAGTACCTGATTTTGTAAAGGCTGGTATAAAAGGGAGTTGCTATATTAACAATGGTCTGTCACATGTAAACGGTAAGTATTTTTATTGCACTGATGTTGAAAAGTTTTTCCCGAACGCAAAGAGTGAAAGAGTATTGCAGTTTTTGTTATATGAAATGAAGATAAATAAGGACATTGCATTTTTATTATCAAAAATATTAACCTACAATAATCACTTGCCAACTGGTTCTCCATCAAGTCAATTATTAACTTACTGGGCTTATAAAAAAACATTTGATGATATTTATCAAAGAGCATTATTTTATGGGGTAACAATGACTCTTTTTGTTGATGATTTAACATTTTCAAGTGACAAGAAAATACCGAAACTTTTAATAATATACATTAAGGGCAAGCTTGCAAGTGTAGGGCTTTCAATCCACAAAAAGAAAAGTAAAACTTATAAATTAAAGGATTATAAAAAAGTGACTGGAACTATCATAACCCCTGACAATAAGATTGTGGTGCCAAATAAACTTCATCAAAAGATATTTTTACTTAGAAAAAAAATCAATAAGACAGAAAAAGAAATTAGAAGCTTAAAAGGTATGCTGAATGCTGTAAAACAAATCAAGAAGGTATCAATATGTTAAATGAAAAAGACCGATTGGCTTTAGTTAAAAGTTTAAAAGAAAGTTTTCTACATAGGTATGTTGAAGATATACCTTGTGCTATATGCGGACGCTTAGATCTTAAGTTAGCAACTCATGTGATACAATATGCACAACCTCAAAATAAGAGCTTGCCTACAGGGTTTCTCCCAATGTCTGCCAGTGGTGGAACAATAAGAGACTGTTTCCCCATTTGTGAAAAATGTGCACCGCCATATAAAAAATGTGGATTACCTTTACCAACAAGAAAAGTTAAAGACTTTTTAAAAACTAAAAGGGTTGAATTATCGGGTGATATTGCTTTATATTATGGAAATGGTGTATGTCGTGAATTTAACTTAAAATTATTTATTGAAGCAATTATTGATAAGATTCTCAATAAAAGCTTAGCATTAATATAATGAGCTTTAATACAAAATCATTAGGGGGAACTCCAGTGGAAAATCTAGAAAAATTATTAACTACAAAATTTGAAAAAGAATTATTAACAGAGGCGAAAAACAATTTAAAATTTGATTCAAAAATAAAATTTTCTAATTTTGCATATGTAATTAGAGAGTTGGTTGACATAATGCTTGCAAATAGAGCTCCTAATGAAAATGTAATGAAATGCTTATGGTATATAGAACCAACAGAGCCCACCGCAAGAAAAGTGTGTAGGAAAGATAGGATTAAGTATATAGTGCAAGGCGGTTTTAGTGACGATATTATTAAACATATATTTGGCATCGCTTTCCAAAGTAAAATACAAAAAATTAATTTATATTTTAGAGATACACTTTCAGCCCATGTTCACATAAGCCCAAATACATTTAATTGTTTAAGTAAAGAAGTTGTTCAAAAAATTGAAGAATTCTCTCAAATATTCAAAACTTTTTGGGATATGGTACAAAATATAAAAGAAGATTTAATAAAAATTTTACAAAAAGATTTAGCTGAAATAATTACTGAAAATTTTTTACAAGATACTTTCGATGACCTTGATTGTTTGTCCACCCATACTAGAGTGGATGATATATACATTTCTGATATTGAAGTTGTAAATATCACAGAAAGTGATGTTGAGGTGTGTATTGATGGAAATATCCGAGTAGAACTACAGTATGGTTCCGATGGTGATTTAGAAAGAGGAATTGGAGATATAATGAATGATTGTTATCCTTTTAAAATAAATTTTAATATAGATATTTTTGACTTGGATAGCTATTTTAGTTTTGAAGATTTTGATATAGAAGATGAAACGTCTATCATTGAATTTAAAGAAGAACTTAAAAATATTTTAGTTAATAAAATTCAAATACATCAAAACAACATTAATATAGATACTAATTCATTTTATCAATAATTTGAAGACAAAAGAATTTTTGTTTTTAAAAATTTCTTTTCAAAAACAAAAATTGAAACAATTGAAACAAAAACTAAAAGAAAAATACGCCTGGAGAGGGACCCCGCGCGTTGCAAGGAGTAGGCGAACTTTGTGAGCCGTACTCTTTGTAGTTGAGGCTTTGCCGAAACTTACGAAGGGGGAAGAATCCCCGAAGGGGATTCGAATTCTGCTGATGTGCTTTTAAAAATAATACACGCCTGGAGGAATTCGAATCCCCGACCTTTTGGTTCGTAGCCAAACGCTCTATCCAGCTGAGCTACAGGCGCGTATTATTAAATTTTCACTGCTTGTAAATATTAAATTTTCATCTGCAAGCATTAATCGCTAAACTCACGCGCAAGGCGCGTAAAATTATTCTATATCAATCGAAAAACATTTACAAGGTTTAGTAATTTTTGCACAAAATCGCAAAATATGCCTTAGGGTGTTTGCAAACAGGGCAAATTTCCATAGCATGCGCACATTGAATTTGGTGTCCGCAATTTAAACATTCCCAGGTTTTCACTTCTTCTCTCGCAAAAACTTTATCGTTTTCTATATTTTCGTAAAGGTTTTTATATCTTTCTTCGTGTGTTTTTTCAACTTTTGCAACTCTTTCAAACAAATCCGCAATTTCGTCAAAGCCTTCTTCTCTTGCTTCTTTGGCAAAATCAGCGTACATTGTTGTCCATTCGTAACGTTCGCCTGCGGCTGCATCTTTTAAATTTGTCAAAGTATCTGCAACTTTGCCGCCATGCAAATATTTAAACCATATTTTGGCATGCTCTCTTTCGTTATTCGCGGTTTCTTCAAAAATTCTTGAAATTTGCACATAGCCTTCTTTTTTGGCAGCTGATGAATAGTAGGTATATTTGTTCCTTGCACCGGATTCCCCCAAATAAGCTGTCTCCAAATTCTTTTCCGTTTTGCTTCCTTTCAATTCCATTTTAAATTACTCCTTTCTGAAAAGTTTAAATCACTATTACCAATTATCCGACAAAATTGTTTTTTTGTAAAATAAATACTTTCCCTAAAACGAAAAATATGATAAGATAGAATTTAAGCACATGCGGAGAGTTTATATGAGTGACGATTTTCAAAATACAGAAACAGAAAAAGGAGCACAAATCTTTAATCCTGAAGATAGCGGCCATGACGAACATAGCGAAGAAATTGTCATGCCGCAAGATTTGAAACCAATTAAACTTACAAAAGCCTATGTCAAAACGCTTTTGCCTAAAAGAATTAAGAATTCGCACAAGGGCACTTACGGCACTGTTTTGAATATAGCAGGCTCTTTAAATTACCCGGGTGCCGGATATTTAAGCTCCATATCGGCGCTAAAAGTGGGCGCGGGCAAGGTTACTTTGGCCACCACAACAAACGTAATCCCTGTTGTAGCTTCGCTTTCATCAAATATTACATATATTAACCTTGGCGAAAGCAATGTGTTTACAATACCTAAAACCGCTTATAAATACTTGCAGGATATGCCAAAACCCACTGTTTACTCTATCGGCTGCGGCTTAACGCTTGAAGGCGGCACAAAAGATTTTATATTAACCTTTATAAATAAAGTCATGGGCTCGGAAGCCCCTGTTGTAATTGACGCGGATGCAATTAACGCTATTGCAACAACTTTTAGGCGTGCTTTTCCCTTAAATTCAATTATAACGCCGCATGCGCTTGAATTGGCAAGGCTTTGGAGAGTAAGTGTAAACGAAATTGAAGAAAACAGAATAAAATATGCCTGGGAAGCCAGCAGAAAATTCGACACGATTGTTTTGCTGAAGGGCTTTCACACAATTATAGCCGTGCCAAACGGTAAAATATTTGTTAACACAACGGGAAATTCAGGGCTTGCAAAAGCCGGAACGGGCGATGTTTTGACAGGCATGATTGCAGGTTTTTGCGCACAGGGCTTAAATATTGAAAATGCTGCATGCCTTGCGGTGTATCTGCATGGGCGCTGCGGCGAACTTGCCTCCAAAACGCATACGGAATATGGCGTTCTTGCGCCAAACTTAATTAACTATATCCCTGTTGCAATCAAAGAATTGGCACAAATACCTATAACGCAAACGCAGCAAGAAAAATTGAATATACAGCAAAAGACTCCGAAACAAGAGCCCGAAAAGCGTGAACAAGAACAGGAAAAATTGCCCGAAGAGGAAATAACTCAAGCGCCTAAAGAAGAAATGCCGCAGGCGCCCGAAGAGGATACAACCCAAGCGCCTAAAGAAGAAAACCCGGGCAATGCCTTTAAGCCTTATGAAAACCTTGCGGCTTTTGCACAACAGTCGCAAAATCAAGAAAGCACAGCACCGCAAGAAACTATGCCTGATATAGAAGTTTTAGTGGTAGAAGATAACAAAAATTCAAGCACTCCGGAAGATGACACAAGGGCTGCGGATGATGAGGATACGGATTTTTACACTGCAAATATTCCCGAAATTGTAGATTATTCGGTGCGTCAAGATATTCTAAATACACCTTCCAAAGATGAAGATGTTATCAGCAC
>CAZYYK010000063.1:0-10223 GCA_964651135.1 uncultured Gammaproteobacteria bacterium
CGCCTGTCCCCGCGCCTTCTTTCCAATCTTTCTTTGAATTCGATATTTGTAACATCAATTGATTCAAATTTTTTAATGGCATCGTGTTCTGTTTCTTCTTTGGGCACAGGTTTTTTGGGGGCGTCAATGCCTGCGGCTTTCTTCTCAACCCCGTTTTTCACTTCATTTTGCGGATGTCTTTTCCTTATTATCATGAAACTTTTTCTTCCAAATATTTACAGATAACGCTGGCAACCATTGCAGGCACACCTGTTGCCTGCCCGGAATACGCTGAATTGACAAATTGCTTTATCAGCGGCCGCTCATCCTTAATAATACTTGAAATTTTATTTTTTTCCGAATTGTTTACAATTTTACACAATTTGACAAAACATTTTTCATACGAAAGCACATCGGGCACGGGCAGGATTTGCTTCACTTCTTTTAGGAATTTTGCGGCAACTTCAGGGTTTAGTTTGCTTTCTAAATCTTTCATGCCCAAATATTGCATTAAAACCGCCGATTCTTTTTTATTAAATTTTGACAAAATTACTTTTATCTTCTCGGGCTCAAAACCCTTTATTAAATAGGCAAGAGAGGCAAGCTTAATGATTTTTGAATCGCTCATGCCGGAAGAGGGAGTTTCTTCTTGAACCTGCTGTTTTGCCATAGCGTCAATGTTAGACTGCTTTAGAGCCTTTTCTTTAAGCTCTTTATCGACGGCGCCTGTTGTTTCAAGCTCATCTAAAGCGGCAGAAAAGCTTTTATTCACATGGTGCTCAACAAGCGGAATAATTTGCTCTTGCGGCATTCTTTTTATAACCGCCTGCTTGGCAATTTCAAAAACAGTGAAAGCCACTTTTTGCAAAATCGGCTCTCTTAAAGACGTTTCAATGCCGGCATGGATTAAATCTATTGCCTTGTGAAAAGACCACTCGCCTATAAACTGCGAAATCAAAGAAGCCTGGTTAACGTCAATTTGGATTGTTTCATCGTTATTTAAAGCTTCACCCGACATTACGCAGAATTTATAAAGAATATCAACAACGAATTTTTTGTCCTCAGCGCTTAAATCAGGCGGAAGAAGCTGCTCAGCCTGCCCTGCTAAGTTTTTAGCAAAAGCAACCTGATTAAAACCTTTTATGTGACCTTCTTGTGCCATTTAGACTCCATTAACTATCTATCCACTTCCTCAAATTATCTACAATAACATCTTCGCCCAAATCTTCAAAATCACTGCTAAGATCGGATACAAGATTGTCTAAATCTTTCGGACTTTGCGAAGGCTGAGGCCTCACAGGGGTTTGCACCGCAGCGCGCGCCTGTGCTTGTTGTGCTTGAATTGCCTGCATACTTTGTTGTTCTATCATATTTTGCGCCATTAATTCCTGCCTTTGGATAAGTTCTGCGGCTTTTGTATTAACATCCTCAAGCTGTTTTTGCTGCCTTTGGGTCATTTCTCTCAAAAATTCGAGTTCTTCTTCCTGTTTTTCGGATTCTTTTCTCACTCTTGACATAATGTGCTTCAAGCCAAAACCAAGCCCGCTTAAAAGAATTAAGCCCACAACCCACCAGTGATTTCCGCTCTCTTCAGGCTTTGGAAGCTCATTTGGCCTGTCAGAAGCCAGGGCGGCATCAGATGAATCAATAAACGCTATTGCAACGTTTTCCGGGTTCACCAAAGGGCTTGCGGCATTTGCAATAATTTCTTTAAGCTCGCTCATAGTCATACTTAAAGGCACTGCTGATTGTTCCAAGGAAACCGCTATTGAAATATTTTCAATAATACCCGCTTTGGCGTATTCGCTTATCTGAGTTTTTGAAACACCATACTGTGTTTCGGTTGCCTGTCTTGTATAGTTTCTGTTTTGCGAACTGTTAGAGCCGCTGTTGGGAAGCCCGTAAGGCAGATATGTGCTAACAGCGCTTGTTGCGGAGTTAGCATCGCTTGAAGCGTCCCCCAAAGATTCCGTAAAACCCTGTTCGCTAACGGATGTTTTTTCGTTAGGGTTATAAATAATGCTTGTTTTTTCAACAGGCGCTTGAGTTAAGAAAGTGGAAACCGTCACAACGTAATTTCCTTTGCCCACAAGCCTGTCAAGCTGTTGGGACACTTTTGTCTGCATGTATTTATCATTTTCTTCAATTTTGCTTAAGGCATCGTCGGAATCGCTTATAATGCTGTTGTAAACGTTCCCGTTTGTATCGGTTATTGAAATATTTTCAGCCTGCAAATCTTGAACAGCGCCCAACAGAAGGTTTGTTATGGCTTTAACCTTCATATTATCCAGCCGCTCGCCGCTTGGAAGGGTAATTTGCACGGTTGCATTAATCGGTTTTTGCCTTGAAGCAAAAAGGCTCTGTTCGGGAATTGAAACAAACACCTGTGCGTTTTCAATGGGCGGAATTTTTCTTATAAGCCTTGCAAGCTCGCCGTTTATGGCGCGCACAAGGCGAATTTTTTTATCTTCTTTGGTGGATGTAAAATCGCCTTTGTCAAAAATTTCCAAACCCACATGCTGATCAACCAAACCGCTTTTAACAATGGCTAAAAGGGCGCGGTCGCGTTCGGACATTGTGTAATTATCAAGAAAAACAACGGATTTTGTGCCGTCAACTTTTCTGCCTGCTTTAATGCCTTCACGCGCAAGAAGCGCTTGAACTTCAATTGCAAGCCCTATTTTATCGGTTGAAAAAAGCTCCAGCTGGTCTTTTATAATTTTCTCGCTCACAACGCCGCGGTTGTTTTTATTTGCAGAACCAACGCCTGTGCTTATGCTTATTACCATTATTAAAGCCAAAAATATTACCACCCCTGCTATTATTCCGTAAAACAAAGGTTTATTTTCGTATATCTTTTTAAAATCTAACTTTTCCAGTGTTTAATCCCCCAACTTTTATTATACTACAAATTTTGATTATATTGAAATCTGTGACACTTTTTCATAAGCTTGTATGACCTTGCCCACAACGTTTGTTGCAATGCTCACCTGAATGTCCGCTTTTGAAATTGCCGCCATAACATCGTGCACGTCGGCGTTTCCAAGCATTGCATCGTTTAAAACCTGGTCAGGCGCGTTTACCTGATTGTTTAAATTTTCAACAAGCCCGGAAAAAACTGCTTTAAAATCGGCTGTTTCGGGCTGCTCAATGCCTTTCATACGGTTTGCGCTGATTGCTGTTGAAGCGTTCAATTTTGTGGGCTCCATTCTTTCAAATAAATTTATTTTTGGTGTTAAATCTGACATATCTGCCTCTTTCCTATAAATAATTCTTTAATATCGACATAACATAATTTTGTGTTTCTTTGTAAGGCGGCACCCCGTCATATTTATCAACTGCGTTCGGGCCGGCATTATAGGCCGCAAGCGCCAAAATTGTATTTCCGTTAAATTTATCAAGCATTGATTTTAAATATCGAACCCCGCCATCCACGTTTTGGACAGGGTTGTAGGCGTCTTGAACCCCTAAACCCTTGGCAGTTGAGGGCATAAGCTGCATTAAACCCATAGCACCGACACTTGATTTTGCTTTCGGGTTAAAGCCCGATTCCTGCCTTACCACAGCTTTTACAAGCTTATCATCAACCCCGTATTTGGCAGATGTTTTTTCAATTAAATCAAAAATCTGCTCTTTTGTGTAACTTATAGAAGGGTTTGGGCTTACAGGCTGTGTTAAAGAGCCAAAAGGGGCTGAAATTGGCGGGGCATCAATTTCAAGGCTCTGGTTTTCATTCAAACTCGCCTGTAAAACATCTTTAAAAGGCTGCTGCGGGCTGTTTTGCACACTTGGCGGCGGCAAATTTTGGGGCGGTTCCAAACTTTGAATATAGCGCTCCAACTGCACAATTCTGGAGCGCATTTGCGCTTCACCGGAATTGTTAATATAGCTTTGTATTGTCGGACTAAACATAACCTGTAACCCCATGTTATTCAATTTAACGTCATGGATTTAGAAAAATTTAAGTAAAATTTGATTATTTTGAAATATATCCTACATATTAATGAGATTTTATAAAAAGTCATGGCGAAAATTCTGTTTTTGACATTTTTTGCTTATTTTAGTATAATTTGTCTATACTAAATCTGGAGCAAAACTATGTCGAAGAACAAAGAGCTTTTTACGGGTGCGCAAATCCTTCTAAAGTCACTGGTTGAAGAAGGTGTGGACGAAATTTTCGGTTACCCCGGCGGGGTTATTTTAAATATTTATGATGAACTTTACCTGCAAAACGATATTAAACACTATCTTGTGCGCCATGAACAGGCTGCAATCCACGCCGCAGAAGGCTATGCAAGAACAACGGGAAAGTGCGGCGTGGCGCTTGTAACATCGGGCCCGGGGGCGTGCAACGCGGTTACGGGCATTGCAAATGCTTACTATGACGGCTATCCGCTTGTTGTTTTCACAGGGCAGGTTGCAAGCACATTAATCGGGGGCGATGCTTTCCAGGAAGCCGATATTGTGGGCATTACGCGCTCTTGCTGCAAACATAATTTTTTGGTTAAAGATGTTAAGGATTTGGCAAGAAACATAAAAGAGGCTTTTTATATTGCAACCACAGGCAAACCGGGGCCCGTTGTGGTAGATTTGCCAAAAGATATGCTGACGGCAAAAACCGCGTTCAATTACCCTCAAGAGGTTAAATTGGCAGGCTATAACCCCACATACAAAGGGCATCCGCTTCAAATTGCAAAGGCGCTTAAGCTTTTATGCGAGGCGCAGCGCCCTGTAATTATTGCAGGCGGCGGAGTTTTAACTTCAGGCGCATGTGATGTTTTAACAAAATTGGCACAGGGTTTGGAAGTTCCCGTAACGCATACCCTTATGGGAACAGGGGTTTACCCTGCAAATTGCCCAAAATACCTTGGAATGCTTGGAATGCACGGGAATTACTGGGCAAATTACGCTGTTATGCATGCTGATGTTATTTTTGCCGTGGGCACAAGGTTTAACGATAGAATTACAGGCTGTCTGCAGCACTTTGCAAGAGATTCTCAGGTAATACACGTTGATATCGACCCTTGTTCGATTTCTAAAAACGTAAAAGTGGACATCCCAATTGTGGGGGACGCCAAAAACGTGCTTTGCACAATGCTTGATTTATTTGAGCATAAAAAACACGAAATTTATGCCGCCAAAAAAGAAAGCTGGTTTAAACAAATTGATGAATGGAAACAAAAACGCGCAATTCCTGCCTGCAATTCGAATAAATTAAGCGCCACAAAAGTTATTGAAACAATTTATGAATACACAAAAAACCTTGACCCCATTGTTTGTACGGAAGTGGGGCAACACCAAATGTGGACGGCACAGCTTTTCAAGTTTAACAAACCCAGAAGGCTTATAACATCGGGCGGGCTTGGCACAATGGGCTTTGGTTTTCCCGCTGCAATGGGGGCATGCGTGGGGCAAAAAGACAAAATTGTTTTAAACATAGCAGGTGACGGCTCCATTCAGATGAACATTCAAGAGCTTGCAACCTGCATGGATTACGGGTTTAAGGTTATAAACTGTATTATAGATAACGGCTATCTTGGCATGGTGCGCCAGTGGCAGGAAAAGCTTTTTGACAAACACTATTCGCAAACCCAAATAAGCCACCCTGACTTTGTAAAATTGGCTGAAGCTTACGGCACGCTTGGCATTAAGGTTGAAAAAGAAGAAGAAATAATTCCCGCGCTTGAACGTGCACTCAAAGCCCAAATGCCCGTTATGCTTGATTTTGTCTGCGAAAGCTTTGAGATGGTATACCCCTGGGTGCTTGCAGGCAAGCCTTTAAACGAAGTACTACTGTCAAACGACTGCGGTTAGGAGAAAAAATGAACAATCACACAATTTCTGTATCGGTTACAAATGAACCCGGGGTGCTTTCAAGAATAGTAGACCTTTTTTCGGGGCGCGGTTTTAACATTGAAAGTTTAACCGTAGCGCCGACATTGGACGGGGCATATTCAAGAGTCACAATTGTAACGCCGGGAGACCCTGCCGCAATTGAGCAGATTTTAAAACAGCTGAACCGTTTAGTGCCCATTTTAAAGGTTATGGATTTAAATGTGTCAGAGGCAATTGAAGTGCAAATAGGGCTTATAAAGGTGCATGCAAACGATGAAAACAGAGCGCAAATTTTGCAGTGTGTGCAATCAACCGAAGGCAAAATTATAGATGTTACGGATAAAACCTATACAATTCAAGTGGTGGGCAATGACAAAAACATTAATGCGGCGCTTGAACTTTTAAAACCTTTTGGAATTAAAGAATTTGTGTGTTCGGGCAAAGTTGCGGTTTCAAAAAGCGTAAGTTTTTAATAGTAAAGGCATACTAAATAAGTATGCCTTAAACTTTGACGTCCTCTCGTGTGTGCCGTCTTTTCTCTCTCTCGTGTGTGGTGTTCTCTCGTGTGTTTTTAAATCTAGTAGCCGTGCCCCTGTTGCGTTAATCTAAAAGCGTTTCCAGAAGGGCTGCGTTTTTGGTTGCAAATGTGTTTTCGCGAACCTTGTTTCTGTGGATGTAAGTTCTAAGTGCTTCTCTGATTAATTCCGAGCGTGAACGGTTTTCATTGTCTGCCACTGAATCAATTTCATCTAAAAATTTTTCGGGCATTGAAATGAGTACTCTCGCCATTGCTGTTCTCCTTTTATCTGCAATTATGTTGTTCTCTATATATATAAAAAAAATTTGTATAAAAAAATTGACTATTTCTTATATACTCTTTATAGTTTTCTTAACATAAATTTACATACTTCTTAAATAGAGAGTTTCAGCGTTTATAAATATTTTAAAACGTCATCTGCTTTGATATCCAGGCATTTTAATTCGGCACATGTTGTCTGCCTTTTGTCCCACAGGCACGGACGGCATGGAACAGGGTTAAAAACGGATATAAAATTAGGGTTTTTGGGCAAAAGCTTTTCTTCATTTGTGCCCCCAAAAATTGCAAGCACTTTTTTATTAAGCCCCACTGCCGCATGCATGGGCGCAGAATCCACGCATATCATACATTGCGCCTTGTTTATAACCCGCACCATATCCATCATATTTTTTGTTTTTCCAAACAGGTTTAAGAAATTTTCGCAGTTTTTAATTTGCGGCGCAATTTTTTCAACTGTTTGTTTATCGTCAGAGCCGCCCAAAATCACAACGTTTTTGCCCGCATCAAGCATGCCGTTTATTAAATTAACCCAAAAATCAGGCGCAGGGCATTTTATAATATTTTTCTCAACACTTATTTTGCTAACCCCGGGGTGAAGCGCCACAAAGCCTTCTTTTAAAAATTTATTGCCCAGAAGATAATCTGCGGCATGTTCATCTTTAATCTCAATTTTGGGGGGTTCACATTCAATATCGGTTAGGGGCTTAATTAAGTCATGATACATGTTTGCGGCGTATTGATTTTCATTTAAAGGGGCGGCGCATGTTAGCAAAAACGACGTTTTTGCGGCATATCCGAAGCGCTTTTTAATACCCGTTAAAAACAGTATAACAGCAATTGCGGGTGATTTTCCGCTTGATATTACCATATCAAATTTTTTGCCCCAGGTGCCGAATAACATTTTTAAAATTTCAAAATATTTTTTAGCGCCTGCGGCTTTAATATCGGCAAAAATCATGTTGTCAATCAATGGCGTTAAATCGCCTATTGCACGGCTTCTTTTTTCCAGACATAAAGTTATTTTGCAATTTCCAAATTCCTTTTTTAATGTGGCAATTGTGGGCAAAAACAGAATTTCATCCCCAATTCCACCAAAATTTATAACTAAAATATTTTTCATAAGAAAAGATTAATACACAAGTTCGGCTTTTGCAAGAGGTTTTACCATGTTATAGGCGGCAGTTTGCCATGCTTTAAAACGTATGCGGTTGGGGAACAAGAAGTTTGCGTGCAAACATCAGGGTCACAAACGCGATTTTCGCGAATTAAACAAAGGCCATAAGAATCTGTGATATCCGCCGCATAATACGGGTGAACGGTTGTATATTTTGGATTTTCATATGCGCCCAGACCAATTTGGAAAACATCTTTACCAACCCTGTTTGGTTTTTTTGGCCCGTTTATATCTATCCATATTTCACCGCTTTGTTTGCGTGAATATGGTAAAAAAGCCACCATTATTGTTCCGTCTGCTAAAAGATAATGACAATGTATAGATTGAGCGTGTTTTTGGGTGACACCTATCCAATATGGTCCGCTTTGTGTAGTATCCAACATTATATCTTCTTCAGGCAGCCATTTAACATTTGATAAATTGCCCCCATAGCGCCTATCAATAATTTTTAGTTTACTCTCAATGCCGGCAAAAGCACTTTTGCAATCAGAAGCTTCATATTTTTCTATGCACCCTTTTATGTTATCTGTGCACCCTTCCTCCACCTGCCATTGTTGAACAGCATCAGCAATATTTCTATAGTGTTTTTTAACCTTTGACACAGCCTCTTGTTCAAAAGCTCTTTTTGTAATAACGGGGATTGTAAGCGCTGCCACAACGCCAATTATTGCTAATGTAATAAGAACTTCTGCTAAAGTAAACCCGCTTACTTTGTCATTCTGAACTTGTTTCAGAATCTTAGATGCTGAAATAAATTCAGCATGACACAAAGAGCGGGTGAAAGCTAAGCTGTCAAGCCCCCCCCCCCCCTATTGCTTTATTGCTTTTTTTCATTTCTTCCACCTTCCATTAATCATATTTTAATTGTATCATTTTTTTAAAAAAGTGCAACGCTTCAGGGAATTTGCAGGTTCGTTCTACCACGGGTAATCGTCTGAAATTTTCCAGCCGTCTTGTAAAATTAAAGCAGTGCACAAAAGCCCGTTATAACTCTTATTGCAAGCCTCTGTATTACCCGTACTGCCTATTACGACATTGCGCGGAGTGCTGTAAGAATAAGGAATAAACTTTCCGTTTGCGGTATTTGATTGCGTACCTTGAAATATATAGTATTTAAAGAAAAATAAATCCTTGCCGTATTTATTGGGTTTTTTCTGACCGTTTATATCTATGTATAAATAAGCCTGCCTGTAATTAAGGCCGTCTGCTCTTATGGCGTTTTCTATCGCCACCCCTATAAGCGTTCCGTCGTTTAAATAAAAACGAGAATATACATTACCAAAAGAACGCTGGGTATCGCTGTTCAAATAAGTAAAATTAAAAAAACAATCCCCCGTTGTTTTTAGTTCACAATTTTTTGAAACTTTTAAATAGGGTATTAAATATCTGTTTGAAAAATCAATAGCCGCCTGCCCCGTCATGTTTTGCCCCACTTCCCAATCTGACACAGGCCCTTCATTTGCTATCGCAAGGTTTGTGGTGTTAGCTAATGCGCTATAAACCTTTTTTAATTGCGCCACAGTCTGCGTTTTTTGATAATTGCGCACAACCGTGGGGATTGTAAGCGCTGCCACAACGCCAATTATTGCTAATGTGATTAAAACTTCCGCAAGAGTGAAAGCCTTTTTCATACATTCTCCTTTATTAATTATTTTAACATATTAACATTTTAACATAAAGTACGTAAATACGTACTAATTAAATGAATGATTTTTATATTATATTTATAGTCCGTTTGTACGAACCTACTATGAAAAAAATAAATTGTATAATTTCAGATAGAATAAAAGAACTAAAAGACTCAAGAGGGCTTTCTTGGGAAAAATTGGCATACTCTGCGGGGATCTCCAAAAGCGGGCTTTCCCAGGTCAAAAATAAACAAAATTCTCCGACAATATCTTCTTTGCTTAAAATATGCTCTGCGCTGGAAATTTCGCCAAAAGATTTCTTTGATTTTGAAATAGACTTAACCGATTTTGATTAAAAAATCTTTATGTTTTTTACAAGATAAAAAGTTTATTTTATAATAAATAAATGACCAATTTAAGTTTAAATTATACAGGAATAGGATCGCTTCCGTTTAGGGGAGAAGGGGCACCCGATGAGGCTATTGAATTTATTTTTGAAAATTTTAAGGATATCCCTTTTTGGGCGCAATTGCCGCATTTTAGCCGCTGCGAGGATATGATTTTACAATTCACCCAAAACCTTGCAGGGTTTGAAGAAAACAAAAAAGGATTTTTCATAAACCAGGATGGCGAAACATTTTTTGAAAAACTTGAAGAACTTTATTTTGATTTTGAAAGCGTCATATCAAGCACATGCCTGCAAGATTGCGCCAAAACGCTTGATAAATATGCAATTAGCGCCCCTTATTCAAATACTTTCGCATTATTTACAGAAAAATTAAAAAAACAT
>CAZYYK010000064.1:0-6082 GCA_964651135.1 uncultured Gammaproteobacteria bacterium
CCCAATAATTCCTGCACAACTCTTAAATCTGCGCCTTGTTCCAAAAGATGTGTTGCAAAAGAGTGCCGTATTGTGTGAGGAGAAATTGTTTTCTGAACGGTTTCGCCCTGTTTTTTAATAAAATTATAGATATACTGGCGCGTAATTCCAACGCCGCGGTGATTTAAGAAAACTTTTTTGGGAGTCGCCTTTTGGCTGTTTGCAAGCTTTAGAATTTTATCCCTGTGTTTAAAATAATTTTTAAGCGCAGACTTTGCCTTTTTGCCAAAAGGAATAAGTCTTTCTTTTGAGCCTTTGCCAAAAGTGCGCACCAAATTATGCTCAAAATCGATATTGTGCACCTCAAGCGCCACAAGTTCGCTAACGCGCATTCCTGTTGCATAAAGCAATTCAAAAATTGCCTGCTCCATTGCGGTCATATTGTTTTTTAACATGTGCTCAATTTCAGAAATTGTAACAACACGCGGCAATTTTTTGGGCAATTTGGGCAATTGGGCGCTAAGTGCGGGGTTTACGGAAATTTCTTGTTTGGCGCTTAAATATCTGAATAAGCCCTTAATTGACGCAAGCTTGCGAACAATCGTGGTCGGGGCTTTGTGGTTCAAAGCCAAAAACCTTGTATATTCGCCAAAATGAATTCTTTGGATTTCATCAATACTGCAAACGTTTTTGTCTGACAAAAATTTCAAAAAACAGGAAATATCTCTTTTGTAGGCAATCAGGGTGTTTAGGCTTAAACCCCTTTCAAATTCAAGAAATTCGTAATATTCATCCAACTTTTCCATACCCTTATTTTAAACAATAAAAGCTGTTTTTGTAAACCCCTTGATAAATGATTATGTAAGAAAAGAGTGCCCAAAGGCACTCTTTAGAATATTATGAATAGAATTAAAATTATTTTTTAGGATTTAAAAATTCCGGTATATCCAAAAACCCGCTGCTTGAAGGGGTTGAAGATTGACGCGAAGTTTCCAGAGGGCTTGGCGTTGAAGATGTTTGAGAACTTGAGCCAAGTGAGCTGGATGATGGGAAATTGTTTGGTGAGAAGAAATCTAAGGCAGACAGCTTAGGTTCGTTTTTCACTTTAACTTCGCCGTTTCTTAATTGGAAACCTGTTGCAATAACGGTAATTTGGATTTCGCCTTGAATTCTGTCGTCTAAAACAGAACCGAAGATAAATTCCGCATCATCGCAAACAGCATCTTGAATAACGCTTGCAGCTTCATTAACTTCAGAAAGGGTTAAATCGCTGCCGCCCGTAACGTTCATAATAATGCCTGTTGCACCGTTTATGGACGTTTCAAGCAATTTTGAATTAATTGCAAGTTTAGCAGCTTCCATTGCTCTGCCTTCACCGGAGGCTTTGCCTATGCCCATTAATGCCGAGCCTGAAGACTGCATAATAGTTTTAACGTCGGCAAAATCAACGTTGATTAAGCCCGGAACGGTAATACTGTCTGAAATGCCTTGAACGCCGCGAAGAAGAACTTCATCGACAACCAAGAATGCATCTCTCATGGTTGTTCTGCGTTCAACCACTTCCATCAATTTATCATTGGGAATAACAATAAGGGCGTCAACATTTTCTTTTAATCTTTCCAAACCTTGCAGCGCCTGGTTTAACCTTTTTTTGCCTTCAAAACCGAAAGGTTTTGTTACAACGGCAACTGTAAGCGCGCCTAATTCTTTAGCAATTTTTGCAACAACAGGGGCTGCCCCTGTGCCCGTTCCGCCGCCCATACCTGCGGTTACGAAAACCATATCTGCATTATCAAGCGCCTGTAAAATTTCTTCTTTGGATTCTTCCGCGGCTTTTTCACCAACTGAAGGGTTTCCGCCTGCGCCCAAACCACCTGTTAACTTAACACCTAACTGAATTTTTTTGGTTGCAGCAGACATTTCAAGAACTTGGGAGTCTGTGTTCATTGCCCAAAATTCAACACCGCTCAAACCGGCTTTAATCATTCGATTTATGGCGTTTCCACCGCCGCCGCCGACACCCACGACCTTAATATTGGCTTTATTCGGATATCTATTGCCGCTATTGCTGAATTCGCTGTTGGTTTGTCTTTTTTCAAAACCATCTAATCTGAATTTTTCCACTGTATATTTGCCCCCATTTTTCTGCACTTTACTTTATATTTTATTCGAAAAACATATAGATGTAAAGCATATTGTGATAAAATTATCCAACAAATTTTAAATAATTTCAATATTTATTTACACAACTTAACGAAAACTTTAGAAAACGTTACGTTATATTAACTTTTGCGCCAAATTATAATTACAAATGTAATTTTTAAAAGAAAGAAAAAATTAATTGTCTTGCAGGGCTTTAACTTCATCTGCCGCATTCTGCAAGGCTTTTTGGTTATTTTGAAGAACGTATGTTTCAAGCGCCTTATTTAATGCGTCATTTACGGCTTTTTTGTTTTTATAACCGAAATTTCTGTTGCCTAAATTTTCCAATTGCCGAGCGCTTGTGCAGCGTCCGATGTCAATTAAATTTTTACTGTTATTGCATTTAAAAAATTCATCTTCAAGCGCGTGGTAATTGGCGGGCAAAACGTTTGTAAGCTTGGAAAATTCAAGCTGATTTTCCTTGTTTGTAAGCAAAAACAAAAATTCGCGCGCCATATCTTTGTTTTTTGCTTTCTTTGGAATTACAAAATTCATTAAAGAAATATCATAAAATCCCTCATCGCCCGTCAATTGCGGCGCAACGCCCGTTTTTGCATAAACATCAGGGGCATTTTCTTGAAGCATTTTAATAAAATTAGCGCCCACAACAACAACCGCAGCCCCTTCTGACATATACCTTTCAACCACTTCTCTGTGGTTTATTGTAAAACTGTCTTTCGGGATAATATTTTCTTTGTACATTTTTTGGAACATATCAAAAATTTCTTTTGTTTTTAAAATATTTTCGCTGCTTTTGAAATCATACACGCCGTATTTATTTAAAATCTTTGCAAGCGTGTCATTTTCATTCAGATTAATTGCAAAAGCGTTTGTACAGACGCCTTTTTGGACATTTAAAATATCGGCGTAAGTTTTCGGAATTTCGGAATTTTTAATGCAGCCTTTATTGTAAAGTGTCAAAGAGCTTGTTGCATAAAAGGGTACGCCAAAAATATTGTCATCAAATTTAAGAATATTGACTAAAGACGGATGAAAATCCCCCAGCTCGGCTTCACTGAAGTATTCCAAAGCCCCCCTTTGAGCCAAAAGAGTTGAAAAGTCGGGGTTAAGATTAATTAAATCCGGCGGATTGCCGCCCAAAATGCTTGCAAGAGTGCGCTTTTGGGCTTCAGCTATGGGAATATCCACCCACACAATTTTAACATTCGGGTGCTTTTTTTGGAAGACGGCAATATTTTTCTGAATAAAATCCACTGCAACAGGCTTTAATTGAATTGTCCAAAAAACAAACTCCTCGCCCTGCCTTTTCTTAGTAAAATAAACAAAAGTCAAAATAGCCGCGCTGATTAATATAAAAAGAATTACAAAAAAACTTTTCCTCATGTTAGAATTATACAATGAATTTATTTGATGAGCTAGAAGAAAAAAATAAACAAATTCCTTTGGCGGAAATTATGCGCCCGAAAAGTTTGGATGATTTTTTTGGGCAAGAGGGTGTTATTGCAAAAAATTCGCCTATTTTCAATTTGCTGCGCGCAAAAAAGCTTTTTTCCTTTATACTTTATGGGCCTCCCGGGTGCGGAAAGACAACTTTGGCAAGGCTTATTGCAAAAGAACACAATGCAAATTTTATTGAACTTTCTGCGGTGACATCTGGTGTTAAAGATGTAAAAGAGGCGGTTTTAAACGCCAAAGAAAATTTAAGGGCAGGGGTTTTAACTATTTTATTTATAGATGAAATCCACAGGTATTCAAAAACCCAGCAGGACGCACTTTTGCCGCACATTGAAAAAGGAACGTTTTACTTAATAGGTTCCACAACTGAAAACCCCTCTTTTCAGGTTATACCCGCACTTTTATCAAGGGTGCAGATTGTTATGCTAAAACCCCTTAGCGACAGTAATGTCAGAGAAATTATAAAAAAAGGGTTTAAATATTTAAACTCAAAATATAAAAACGGCATAGAACTTGAAGATGAGGCGCTTGAAACCATTGTGAAGCTATCCGGCGGCGATGCGCGTTTTGTTTTAAACACGCTTGAAAATTCTTACTTTGCAACGGATACAGATAAGAAAATAACAAAAAAATTAATTGAAGATTTATTGCAAAAAAGAACTTCAATGTACGGTGTGCAGGAGCATTATGATTTGGCAAGCGCTTTTCAAAAAAGCTTGAGGGGCTCTGACGCCAATGCGGCAATTTATTATATGGCAAAAATGCTGGTATCGGGCGAAGACCCCAGGTTTGTTGCCAGAAGGCTTTTTGTCTGCGCGGCAGAAGATGTGGGCAATGCGGATTTTAGGGCGCTTCTAATAGCCCATGCGGCGGTAACGGCAGCAGAAACCTTGGGAATGCCGGAATGCAGAATAGCGCTTGCACAAGCTTGCCAGTTTGTTGCAAATGCCAAAAAATCTAATGTGGCAATTTGCGCCATAGATGAAGCAATATACGATATTGAACACGGGCAGGATTTTCCCCCGCCTTTACATTTAAGAGATGCGCATTATAAAGACGCCAAAAAATACGGCTTTGGCGAAGGGTACATTTATACCCACAGCAACCCTGAGGCTTATCAGCAATTTTTGCCCGATGAAATTAAGGATAAAAAATATTTTAAATAACAAAAGCTGTAAGTTGTTGCAGCTTTATGTAAAGAAAATTACTTGTCGGCGTATTTAAGAAAATCTTGCACTTTTGTATCCATGCTCTCTTCTTTTACTTTATAGCCGTCATTGGTTTCGGTAACTATAAAGTGAAAAGGCAGGCCGACTTTGTCTTTCATGGGAATTCTTGTAGCGGTTATTTTATAATCTTCGCCGACCGGTGAAATTTTTACATTTTCGTAACGGTTAGAATAACGCACAAGCTTTGCCAAGCCCGAACTTTTTTTCATCTGTTCGGTATAAGCACTCATCGGAAAAAGCACCTTCACCTTTGTGCCGTCAGGTTTATGTACAACTCTTATTATTCTTGCATTGGGTAAATAATAATCCGGAATATTCGTGCTGTACGAATTAGCTGCCTCTACATAGCTGTTAAAAAAATTGCGCACATCTGTTTCATCTGCAAAAACAAAGGTTTGCAAACATAAAAAAGCACATAAAATCAATAATATTTTTTTAAACATATTTTCTCCTTTAGTATCCGTAGTTTAATATAAGCATTAAACTATACTGTTAAAATACTAAAAAGTCATTACTCTATTGTAAAGTCAGGCGAGCCAAACATTCCTTCGATTTCTTCTAAAATTGCAGAAGGCTTTCTTGCCTGGTTTTTAAGCTGGGCACGTTTTGCAGCTTCGCGCTCTTTTTCTTCACTTGAATTAATTAAATGATAGTAGCCCGTGCCTGCAGGAATTAAGCGGCCTATTATAACGTTTTCTTTCAAACCTCTTAACATATCCTTTTTGCCTTCAACCGCGGCTTCGGTTAAAATTCTGGTTGTTTCCTGGAAGGATGCGGCTGATATGAAGCTTTCCGTGTTCAAACTTGCTTTTGTAATACCAAGCAATAATGACTCATAGGTTGCCCTTTGCCCGTTTTCCTGTTTTTCGACTTCGGTATTTTGCATTTCGATTTCTTTAAGCTCAACCAATTCGCCCGGAAGAAGTTTTGTTGTGCCCGAATCTACCACTTTTACTTTTTTAATCATCTGGCGCACAATAACTTCAACGTGCTTGTCTGCAATTTCAACACCTTGAGAGCGGTAAACCCTTTGAACTTCATCCACCAAATACTGCTGTGCGGCTGAAGCGCCTCTTAAACGTATAACGTCATGAGGGTTCAAGGGGCCTGAAGTTAACGGGTCACCCTTGCGGATTTCCTGCTTATCTGAAACAATGAGTATTGATTCGATTGGGAATTTAATTTTTACTCTGCCTTCATCATCAATAATATACAAGTTTTGTGTTCCGTCTTCATCGTATTCAATTTCAACGCTA
>CAZYYK010000064.1:6092-10127 GCA_964651135.1 uncultured Gammaproteobacteria bacterium
GAATAATTTTGGTGTACCTTCTTCATATTCAATCTCAGAAACACCATCTTCTTCAGCAAGAATAGCATTTTCTTTAGGTTTTCTTGCTTCAAGCAACTCTTCAACCCTTGGCAAACCTTGAACGATATCACCTGTTTTTTGTCTTTCAAACACAAGTGTTGCAAGTAAATCGCCCCTTAAAATAAGGCTCAAGTTATCAACCTGCAAAAGCGTACCCGAACTTATCAAGTGCGGACGGCCCATTCTTAAGACGATTTCTTTATCGCTTACGGCTGAAACCTTGCCGGAATAGTGTGAAGTTTCACCACTTGTTGTAATAACGCTGTCAAGAGTTATAAAATCTCCTGCTTTAACAATTGGTTTTGATTTAATAGGAATTCTTTGCTCATAATTGTCAGAAATTAAAAGCAGTCTTCTCAGTTCCTTTTTATTTTCTCTTATGCTTGCAATTGAATTGTTAACCGATAGCACCTGTGTTTTTGTAACAGGAGTTTTAGGTTCAATTATTTGGCCGTTTTCAACCAAAAGTTCTGTTTGAGTTGAAGATAGCATTCTTGAAGCATCGTCAGATTCACGCCTCACAATTAAGGTTTCAAGAACAACAATTTTCAAATCGCCCTTCTTATCAAGTTCAACCAAACCTTTCAAGTGGCTTAAATAACCGCTCATTGAAAGAACAAGGCTTGTTCTTGTTAGAATTGAACCGTCAAGGTTTCTAACCCTTGCACCGTCTTTGTACTGCAATTGTGTCAAAGGAAGAATTTCAATTGCTTCATCGGTTGTGTTGAAGTTAATTGAAACCTTTTTGGGCTGAATATCAAATGCCTGAATGGGCCTTATTAAAATTTGAACAGGTTGTTTGTCAATGGCTTCTTCATCAACCAAATCTTCTGACAAATCTTCGTCCAAATCATCAATTTCCAACATATCATGGTCGTTTTCAACCAAAGTTACAATTGAATCGGCTTTAGTTTTAATTTTGCCTGCAACAACCGTGCCCGCTTTAATAACTTCGCCCTCATCAACTTTCAAGTCACTTATGCTGTCTAAGGTGTGAAGTTCGCCGGGGCGGATAATTACTTCATGGATAATATCGTTAAATTCTTTGATGTCAACAATACCGCTGATGTGCGTGTACAAGTCTTTAACAACTTCTGTACCGGCTTCAACGTATGTGCCTGATTCAACAAGTTTTAGAGTAGAATCTTTTGAAACCTGATGAATTTCTTCAGGTATAAACACAACCTGTCCGCCTTTTATGATAACCTGGTTTTCATCAACTTCAATGCCGTTATAGCGGATTTCGCCGGATGAATTAACCCTGTATTCATCGTCAATCAATTCGGCAATTATCATGCCGTTTTCAACAGTTGTATCAACGGGGGATTTAACAATATATTTTTCGCCCGTTTTTGCAACATGCCAGATTTGTTCTTTTTTGGTTTGTTCAAAAGTGGCGTTGGAAGGCTGAATTGACGCAATAACAATTGTAAGCTCTTTGCCTGCAATAATTTTCTTAATTTTGCGCCCTTCAAATTCAACTTTTTCAACTTCAAGTGTGTTGCCAAGACGCACCTCACCGCCATGTTCTGACACAATAAGTGTTTCGGCAAGCTTTGCGCCTTTTTTAATTTTTTGTCCGTCTGTAACCAAAACTTTTGAGCCTGAGGGAAGTGTGTAAACGTCCCCACCTAAAACCCAAACAATACCGCCTTTGTTTGCTATTCTTGAAATGTTGCCCTGGCGGTCTTTCTTTTCATCTGCGCTAAACCCTTGAAATACAACTTCGCCAGAAATATCGGATGTGATATCTTTTGTTGCTTTTTCGGTTAAACGGCTCCCGCTTCCCTGGCTTACAGGTTCATATTCCGCCAATTTTTGGCCTTTTACAACTTTAGAACCCGTTTGGAAATATATTATAGCGCCTGCGGGTATGTGCACTTTTTCTTCTTTGCCTTTTTTATTCTCAAATTTAAGGTCAATTTCTCTTATTGCAAGCTGCACAATATCCCCGTGGCGTGTTCTTAATTCACGGGTCAAAATTTTATCTTTAATTTCCAAATCAGAAGGCGCTAAAATCTGTCTCATTGCATCCGTACCTTTAAATACACCGCCTGTGTGGAATGTTCTCATTGTAAGCTGTGTACCGGGTTCCCCGATTGATTGAGCAGCAATAATACCAATGGCCTCACCGATATCCACAATTTTTTGAGTGGTCATTGCCCAGCCGTAACATTTTTGGCAAACGCCGTATTCCAAACCGCAAGTTAAAGGTGAACGCACATCAACTTCAGTTAAATTGAGTTTCCCGATTTTTTCTAAATCTTCTCTTGTTATTGTGTTACCGTCTTTAACAATAATATTGCCTTCGCTGTCTTTAACATCCTGGGCAACCGTTCTTCCCAATAACCTTGCATGCAAAGGCACAATAACGCCTTCGCCGTTCATAATGGCTGACATTTTGATAAATTTATCTGTGTTGCAATCTTTTTCCCTTATTATAACGTCTTGCGCAACGTCAACAAGCCTTCTTGTCAAATACCCGGAGTCCGCTGTTTTAAGGGCTGTATCTACCAAACCTTTTCTTGCGCCGTATGATGAAATAATGTATTCCGTAACGGATAAACCTTCTTTAAAGTTCGATTTAATAGGCAAGTCAATAATTTGCCCCTGCGCATCTGCCATCAACCCGCGCATACCAACCAATTGAGATACTTGGGACAAGTTACCTCTCGCGCCCGAGAATGCCATCATATAAACAGGATTCAACCTGTCAAAATTTTCAACCACTTTTGAAGTTAATTTAACAGTTGTTTCAGACCAGGTGTCAATAACTTTTGTGTATCTTTCAACTTCCGTAATTTCGCCTTTCAAGTACCTGTGGGTTGATTCTTCAATTTCCGCCTGCGCTTCTTCCAAAAGCTGTATTTTTTCTTTAGGGACATCAAGGTCTTGAATGGAAATTGTAGTACCTGCTTTTGTAGCATATTTAAAGCCCAGGTTTTTAAGGCTGTTTGCAAGACTTGCAGTTTTTGAACCGCCCATTTCCAGATAAACCTGTGACAAAAGCCTGTTTAAGCCTTTTTTATCCATTATGTTATTAATAAAAGGCATAACCTTTTTATTTTTAGTTTGTGGAGTTAATGTAGCCATTTTTTATTTTTCCCTTTTTTCTATTTTTACTATGATACCGCCAAAGAATTACGAACAGTTTCGTTAAAAACAATTCTGCCGGCAGTTGTTTCAATGCGCTCACCCTTTTCATCTCTTACAATAATTCTGTCATGGAGTTTTATAATTCCCATTTCAAGTGCAGAAATTGCATCCAAGAAATTGTGGTAATAGCCTTTAATAGGCGCATCTTGGTCTTTTAAAATTGTTAAATAATAAATACCCAATACCATATCCTGTGAAGGTGTAATGACAGGTTTGCCTGTTGCGGGTGCTAAAATATTGTTTGTTGCAAGCATCAGCATTCTTGCTTCCGTTTGTGCTTCAATTGATAAAGGCACATGTACCGCCATTTGGTCGCCGTCAAAGTCAGCGTTAAAAGCCGTACATACCAAGGGATGAAGCTGAATAGCGCGCCCTTCAACCAAAATAGGTTCAAACGCCTGGATACCAAGCCTGTGGAGCGTAGGAGCACGGTTTAGCAAAACCGGATGCCCTTCAACCACTTCTTCCAATATATCCCATACAACGGGTTCTGAACGCTCAATGCGTTTTTTTGCCGATTTAATATTCTGTACAAGCCCTCTTTCAATTAATTTGTTAACAACAAATGGTTTGAAAAGTTCAATTGCCATTTCTTTGGGCAGCCCGCACTGATTCAAGCTTAACTGCGGCCCTACAACGATAACCGAACGGCCGGAATAGTCAACACGTTTGCCCAGCAAGTTTTGGCGGAAACGGCCTTGTTTACCTTCAATTATGTTGGATAAAGATTTTAAAGGACGGTTGTTAGGCCCTACAACTGTTCTGCCGCGGCGTCCGTTATCAATAAGTGCGTCAACCGCTTCTTGAAGCATACGTTTT